>CBDUUV010000006.1:0-43717 GCA_965370495.1 uncultured bacterium | reverse complement strand
CATCTGTTCTTTTTGCCGCAATACGGTTGTTCCGCACAAGAACCTGCTGTTTCAATCAAAGAGTATAGCACAAATTAACGAAAAAAACTATTTCAATCCTTCTTTCACGTTCACTTCACAACACGCCGGGTCACCATGATGTCGTCTTGCCGCGACAGAAACATCATGCAATATCCCCAGCCTTCTCTGTCAGATACCTGACAAACCTGTTATTTTCATCGACGAGGATATTCGAGAAATGCCCGTGTGTTTCCTCCGACCACGTAAACGCCATCAAAATGATCTCATCACCTTCGTGAAGTTGCTGTGCTACCGCGCCGCACGCGATCAGCTCACCACTTCCTTTTTTTCCTTTCAATACAAACGTTTCTACTCTTGCCCCGTTTGTGTTGTCCACTATCAATACCTTCTCGCATGGAGCAATATTACTGAGTTCGAGGATCTCCTCATCCACAATAACGCAATCGATTCTGGCAGGATCGACTCCTGTCACATTTGCTTTGTGGATCTTTGACTTGACGACCATACGTTCCTCGACCTTTGAGATGATGAACCTGAATTTGCCGGCTGGTGACAACGGAATTTCATCGACTTGCTCGAAATTGAGTTTTACAGCAGTTCCCATATTGTCATTGATCTCTTTTTCGATACGCTCCCTGTATTCGTCTTTCCATTCAGGGCCCGGAACGAATCTGAACGTCACACCGCTTCTCTGTTTCTGTTCGACCTGGAACTGCTTTATGCCCGGCACTATCCTTGACAGGTAAGTCCAGAAATACCCCCCTATCGATCTGCCGTCAGGAGTCATGATATTGTCGAATGTCCTCCCCTCGATCCTTTCCAGCAGCGGCAGCCCGCGGCCACATTCACAGACTCTGTCAGTAGCGACAGCACTGTCGCCTGTTCGATAACGGACAAATGGCATATACAGGTTAAGAAAATCGGTAATGACTATCTCTCCGACCTCGCCGGGCTGCGCAGGTCTCCCATTCTCATGCAGAATCTCAACATGCATCAGGTCGGAAAAGATATGCAGCCCCTTGTGCTGCTCGCACTCATGGGCGACATTGGCAAATTCGTGGCTGCCATAGCGGTCAAATACCTTGCACCCGAAAACGGATTCGAGGATATTTCTCTGATGAGGATACATTTTTTCGCCGCTTGATATGACTGCCCGGGGGTTTACTCCGCTGATATTGCTGCGCCTGAGATACTCCGCAAAAAAAGTTACCGCCGACGGATAACCGATCACCAGATCAGGCTTGTTTCGTTTGAGTTTTATCGCGTAATCACGCATAGCCTTTTCTGACATATTGAAAGACGAAAGGTATGTAATGTTACTGAAGTAGTTCCTGATCGCGCTCGCCATCCGCTGCTTTAGAGGAATATCAAACGGAAAACCCCATATAAAGGCCTGCTTGTCACCAATATCGATTCCAGCCATCCTGTAGCTTCTCTGCGTGTTGGCGCGGCGTACCGGGCTGGCGTCATTATCTATCGAGAAATACAGGGGTTCCCCGGTAGATCCACCCGTACTCGACTCGTGCCCGCGTCTCAACGGATCTTCCGTGACCATCCGTTTCCCCTCCTGCCGAATGATATACTTGTCAAGCAGGGGAAGTTCGAGAAAATCAACGGGGTTCTGGATATCCTCGGGTTTCAGTCCGAGATTCCGAAACACCTCACGATAATATGGCACATATGAGGCAACAGCCTTCAGGAACATGCTCATTTTCTGCCACTGGATATCCTCAATCTCCGCGGGCGAAAGCCACTGGTTCTTTTCAAGTTCGGCAAGTGTGGCAAGAAGCCTGTCCCCTTTTAACCCCCTGTACACAGGATGAATCACATTTCTTACAAGCGAGGGCGAAAGTGGTATTACCATAGTCAAACGACTCCAATCCTTTATCTTATTCCAGTCAAACGGTATCTGGCAAGGTACTTCATTTTATAACAACGCATCTTCCAAATCGACTGTTTTTTTCCGGCAAAGACCTCCAGTATCGAGATAAGGAAACCCGGATCGATTCTGTTGAATACCAGGCTGTTCCTCCACACCCACGGCGCCTCGCATCCTATCCTGTTGATTCTTTCAGGTGATTCCCCATACACGTTACGCATGTCCGGATCCAGATAATGCGTCGTTGTGGCAAGATACCCTGACTCCGATGCCATCCTGACAGACGCATCGTTAAAAGCCCCGCCCGGCCAGCAGAGAAACCTCACATCTTTTCCCAACCCCTCCGAAAGTATCCTGCGCGAGCCGGCAAGCTCTTCCATTATTCTTTTCTCATATTCTGCTTCCGTCTCTACTCTGCCCGGGGCCCCGCACAGACCCTTGCCTGAAGCCTGGCGATATTTCTCCACGACCAGGTCCAGTTCCTTCTTCCAGTCAGCCTTCTCGAAAAAAACTTCACCCCCATTTTCCGCGACATGCCCGGCGAGCAGGCCCGCAAGCCTTTCATCAGGAAAATACCGCCTTGCGCTCATAGCCTTTTCATGTCTGTATATTGGCGTTCCAAAGGGAATATCCTCTGCAAAATTCCTCGACATGTAATCATATTTTTTCTCCGGGCAGACATTCCACGACAGCCACGGCTGGGGTTGATACCCGTCCGCCCCCGCTGGCCTGTGGTAATCAATAATCTCGGGGCCGCTGTAATACCACGTGTGTGTTTTCGCGTGGCTCTGTATTTCTATCACTCCCGACTCTTCCATCTTCCTCATCTCTGCCCATGACAGAAATCCTCCGGCAGGAAGATCGCCTGGCGATATTTTCCCATCCCATACATCCTCCATCGTGGGCCTGGCATTCCCGGCAGGATCAATGAAATCGGTACTCATCCATACAACAGCCCTGTGCCCATATTTCTTCAGAACAGGAAACGCATATACCCAGTTATCCAGGTACCCGTCGTCGAATGTGAGTACAACGGGTTTTTCCGGAAGCGGGGCATCATCCTTCATATGCGCGTAAAGCTGCGAAAGTGTAATGGTATTCCATCCCTTCCTTTTCAGAAGGCGCATCTGTCCTTCAAACAGATCGACAGGAGTGATCAGATGCTTCCAAAGCCATTCCGGGCGTTCAGGGGCCACGGCGTGGTACATCAGTACGGGCACAGCGTAAGGTTTCGCCGTCCCGGGGATACATATATTATTTCCGGTTTTGCTCACAGGAACTCGTTCCACGAATCAATGTTTTCAGTCCAATACGTCCAAATCAATACATTTAACATCACAAAAAACGGGCCGCATGCAAGTTCCGGACACACATGCAACAAATCAACAGAATTATCGCTGTCCAAAAGATTAAAGACAAGAACAAACCGATGGACGGCCAGATGATTTCATCCTGTTCATCGAATAATGCCTGCCGGCCCGTCTTCCGGCACTGGTAAAAATTACTTCGCATGCACGAATCCTTGCCGGTCTCGAAACAAACCTGGACCAAAGTCGCATAAACGGCCGCCGGGGCAATCCGTATACGCCGGGGGGGTATTCTCACGGGAAAGCATATATTCCGACAAGAAAAACTGTTGAAATAACAATAGTTGCAAAAACACTTCTCATGCCCGCCACTGTTCACGTGTCTGGTAACGGTAAATGCGTGAAACTTCGCGGGTTGGCACCCCCTTTGCATTCCAGCAAACCGGGTTCGTATGCACAGATACGGTTTACCACCGGAAAACCAATATAGTTGCCACACTAATCAGTCCCAAGGAGGCGGCATGTCACAGTTCATGGAAGTGCTCGAGTGGTTTGATAAAACAGGCGATGAGATCGTACACCGCTTGCCGCCGGAGGGGTCGGCGGAGATCAAGATGGGCGCGCAGTTGATCGTGCGCGACAACCAGACAGCCGTATTCTTCAAAGACGGCAAGGGCCTCGATATATTCGGTGCGGGGCGCCATACACTGGCTACCAAAAACCTGCCTATCCTCACGAAGATACTGTCACTGCCGTGGGGGTTCAAGAGTCCGTTCAGGGCAGAAGTCTATTTCGTCAACATGAAAACCTTCCTGAATCAGAAATGGGGGACAAAGGAACCCGTGGCTTTCAAGGACAGCAAGCTGGGCCTTGTACGGCTTAGAGCTTTCGGTCTCTACACATTAAAGATCAAGGAACCGGTTCTTTTCATCAACAGCGTAGTAGGCACCCAGGGATTCTACACCAGCGAGATGATTGGCGATTACCTGCGCGACGTCATCGTTGCCCGTATGAATGATCTTTTCGGCGAAAAACTCGATTCGATATTCGACCTTCCCCAGTTCTACGACGAACTTGCCATCGAAATCCGGGAACGCCTTGTAAATGATTTCTTGAAGTACGGCATGGAACTGACAGACTTCTTCATCAACTCTATCACGCCTCCCCCGGAGGTCCAGAAAATGATCGACGAGAGAAGCGGCCTGGAGGCCGTTGGCAACCTCGACGATTTCTTCAAGTTCAAGGCAGCAAAAGCTATGGGCGATGCTGCCTCCAGCGGTGGACCCGGAAGCGGAGGTGGAGCTGCCTCTTCGGGTATGGGTATCGGTTTAGGCGCCGGCCTCGGTATGATGATTCCGGGCATGCTTGCCCAGACCATAAACTCGCCGGGCGGTGGAAACACCGCTACCGCCCAGCAGATCCTTGCCTGCCCGAAATGCCACAATGAAGTAGCCGGGGACTCAAGATTCTGCCAGAACTGCGGAACACAGCTTATCGTAATGAACCGCTGTCCCGAATGCGACACAGAACTTCCCACCGAAGCAAAATTCTGCTCAGGATGTGGACACAGGCTTGGAACCGAGGTGAAATGTCCGCACTGCCAGACAACCCTTCCTCACGGGACAAAGTTCTGCACGAATTGCGGAGAAGATGTGGGGTAATGAGGCAATGCTTGTAAAATGCAATCTATGCGGCGGTAAAAACGAGATCCACCCCGGGCAGGAGATGCTATTCTGCAGCTATTGCGGTTCGGCTCTCGCGCTAGGCGACACGGAAGGAATAAAACACCTTATCCTGCCTCACAAGCGAAATGACAAAAACGCCAGGGAAGCTCTTGTTTCGCTCCTTACAAAGAAAAAGATGGCACGCCCAAAAGATATTAAAGTCGAATTCGCTTTTGTGCCCTACCTGATGATCGAGGATAAAAAAGGAAAAATGCGGACATTTCCCGCCCCCGGAGCCCCGTCCTGGGCTGCCCCCCTGCCGTTTCCTCCCTCGGGCAATTATTGTTTTTTTGATGAGGCTCTGTCCGAAAATGAAAAAACGGTTCCCCTGAAGGAAGTTCCCAAAGACGCCCACAAAATACTCCATCTGCCCCTGTACAGGATCGGATATAACGCCGCCGGAGAAAAATGGGACGCCATAGTGACCGGAGAAAACCTGCTGGTGATCTCAGCCGATTTTCCGCCCCGGGTACCTTCGTCGTTAAACACGGTAAATGTTCTGTGCGCTGCGGCACTTTTTGTAGCTTTCCTGTTCGTCGGCCGGCTCGGGCATGGTCTGGCCGGCAGGCTGGCCTTTATCATGATTGCGGCCTCGGCCGGGTTCGCGTGGTTTAAAATTCGTGAAAGGATGGCGCAAAGTGCCAGGTGAAACGGCAACAATTGCTGGCGAAAGCCTGTCAACGCACGGTCAGCCCGACGCCGCGGCATCCGGGCCATCCGAAACCTACGGAATAACATGTCCGGATTGTGGCGGATCACTCAGGCTGCATGAGGGGGAAAAGAGTATCCGATGCGAATACTGCGGTTCAGCCCTGCATGTCATGATACCCATGGGTGTAAAACGTTTTATCCTCCCTCCGGTAATATCTGCCGGGAAAGCAAAACTCCAGGCCTTGTATTTCCTCTCCGAACAGACCGGCGGCAAGATCAAGGCGCGCCACGCTTCGATCGTCGACCTGAAATTGATCAATGTTCCTTTCTGGAGAATGCGCGGGAGGCTGGCCGGATGGGTTTGCGGAGAAAGGATAATCAAAAAACAGGTTGAGATACCGGCACCAGGGCCGCGCGGCTCTCAGGTACGGTACAAAACTGTCGAAGAACGAATACCGTTCGCAAAACTCATTTACAAACGGGTCGACTGGAGCACTCCGGCTTGCTCCCTCAGGCACCTGGGGTTACAGGGCATCTCCCTGAAAACGCGATTTCTGAACTGGGATATCTTCGATCACGGGCTGAAAAAAACTCTCAATATCGCCCTGCCCATGAAAACCGGAAAAAAAGCCGAAAGAGATGCTTTCCGGTATCTTTCCACCCTGGCTACACCAGGATCATCAACAGTCAGGGCAAACAGATTCCACATGTTCGACAATGATTTTTCATTATACTACTACCCTGTCTATATCCTCCGTTACAAACACTCGAGAATAATATATTCGATAACGATAGACGGTAATGACGGAAATGTGATCCGGGGCAATTTTCCGACACGCGAACCTGTAGATTACAAATCTATGTTCTTTGTTCCGGCGATCACCGCTTTCCTGGCCGGGACCTGGGCTCCGCTGGTTCTTATCGCCGCTCTCGTCATTTACTTATCGGACATGATCACAAGCGGCAGGCTTGTGCCACCGCACCGTTGGCTGATGGAAAGACTGGGCGGCTGGTTCGGGAGAAAACAATAGCATGAACGATTACTACAAAGTGGAACATCTCAGGTGCGGCCATTGCGGAAATTCACTTCCGGTTATGGGTCAATACGTGACATTTCAATGCGGGACCTGCAACAGGTACTGGATCATCACACCACGCGGGCTGGAACCAATGACGGTTATGCGCGCTGAACTGCCGGAAGGTTATGAAGGCGACCCGGCACTTCTGCCCTTCTGGGTCATCGAGGTCGACAGGAAGCAGCTGCGTGATTATATCGAGTCCACTTTTGCCGAATCGCAGGAATTAACAAGGACGCTCGTAACGACAAAGTTTGAGAACGATTTTTCCGTTCTCGACAGAGTGATTGGTGATTTTTCCGGTGAGGACCCCGCGATAAAAAACAGCCAGATGCTCGGCGCTATAAGTCACGCGAGAAATGCTCCATTCAGCAGTGAACTCAATCATCTCCTGGACAGAATCGATAAGATGAACGGGTTCAATATCTTCGTCCCGGCCTTCTGCGCGGCAAATACTTTTTCCTATATCAAGGTCGGACGGCTGCTGACCAGGGAGCAGCCTTCTTTCAGGATCGCCAGGTCGTCTCAGCCGGGGCGGCCTGTCATGTGCTCCGTACAGGCGGCTGAAGCCGCGGTGCTGATGGATTATATCTTCATCGCCACCTTGCCCGATTCGATTCAGGAAAAAGGCGAGTTTCTTAATGACATTCACCTCGAAGCAGCCTCCGAACCGAAACTGATAGAATTTCCCTTCGAGAAGAAAGGTTCTTCGCTTAAGAGTCTTTTCGGTGGGTTCGAGATCTCCGCGCAGACAATCCTTGATACTCTTTGATGACCGGCATCAAATCCTTCCGGCAGCACCGGCGCTTCCCAATAAATGATTATTCATTCTCCAGCGTGAAGCCAGGAACAACCCTTGAATAATATCGTAAAAGATGTAATGGTCAACCGGGCGTCGAACCATGAATAGCAGGCTTCGCTTCGCCCGGCAAGTTTTAATCGGCCTGGCGGCCACCCGTCAGGGGGAACAAGGAGGCGGACGTGCTTAAAGGAATTCTCGCCGTGCTTATCATGTTAGCCCTGCTCATTATGCCGGCTGCGGACGCGAGGGCGCAATCAACAGTCACAGAAGTACAGAGCACCCGGTCGGAATCGTTTTTCGATGAGGTGATCTTCAGTATCGATGCCGGGATCAGCATGCCGATGGGCGATACTGCCAAGCGTTTCAGCATGGGGTTTGCCTTTGGAGTAAACGGGTTCTACCCATATTCCGGTTCCGGGAATCTCCATTTCGGGGCGCGGATAGCCTACAACAAATGGGGAATCGACGAGGGGTGGGGTGAAGGCACCAACGCGGACGGTTCCAACTCGATGATGGAGTTTATGCCTATGGCCCGTTACCTGTTCCCCCATGAAAGAGCCGCGACTACGACCTTCTTCGGCCAGGGGGGGATCGGGTTCTACCGATTCCATTACAACGTTGATTACACTATAGGGACCGTCAAGAACACAGCTGATTATTCCGAAATCGATCTCGGAATCTGTTTCGGCGGCGGAGTGCTGCTTGAAAGAGGCGGCAGAAACTGGATCGTGCAGCCGATGATCAATTACGTTTTCACTGACGGGGATTCCTCAACTTACCTGACTCTCACCGTCGGCATGGCTTTCTAGAGGTTTTCCGAAGCCGGAGGCTGCTGATGAGACCTGTAACCTTTTTGTTCCTTATCGCATTACTGGCGCCGGGGCCATCTCGCGCAACCCTGGCAAACGGTATCAAATCCGGTTCATCTCCCGGCTCAACAGCCGCAAATACCGCTAACGCGGTGCAGATCTTCGACGAATCGTCACCGGAAGTAGCCGTCTTCCGTATCCTGAACAAAAAAGCGGCAAACCCGATCTTTGACTACATCATGCCGGCGATCACGGATTTAAGCAGATGGAGGATCATTCTGATCTTTGTCTGGATTGCTCTCATCCTCGCGGGAGGGCCAAAGGGCAGATGGGCGGCCCTGATGATGATTCCCCTCATTGCCGCGTCGGACCAACTGTGCGCGTCAGTGATAAAACCCATCGTAGCCCGGGCCAGACCATGCCAGGTGCTGGGCGGCGTCCATTTCTGGCATGGATCCGAAGGCTGGATAACGACTCCAGCGTGGATAACCCGGAGTTACAAGTCATCTTTTTCTTTCCCGTCCAACCACGCGGCAAATATGACGGCGGCTATGCTCTTTCTCGGCCTCGTTTACAGAAAATGGGTAATATCGCTTGCGGTAATAGCCATCGCCGTTTCATATTCACGAATCTATGTCGGTGTTCACTGGACATCCGACGTGATTGCAGGAATGGCAATCGGTTCAGCGCTTGCCTGGGCCGCCTGGAAAGCCCTGCAATATTTCTGTCCGGGCACCGGAGATAGAAAATGGCCATGGAAATCCTGACAGGAAAGAATATCAAAACGATTATTACGCTGGTGCTCGCGCTCGCCGCGGGATACGCTATGAGCCACCTGCAACTCGATGGGTTGGGCGATGCGGGCCGCGTGACACTGGGAATATTAACCACAGCCGCGCTTCTCTGGATCCTCGAACCTTTCCCCCTCTATGTTACTTCCTTTATTATTGTGATACTCGAGGTGGTCTTTCTTGGAAGAGTCGGCGGGCCACTGGGATTAACCGGTAGTGAATATACGATATTTCTGAGGCCTTTCTTTAATTCGGTCGTCGTGCTTTTTCTGGGTGGCTTCGTAATGGCGAGCGCGGTGAAACGTTACGGGCTGGATGAAAGGATTTCAAGAACCATACTTCGCCGCGTCGGCACAAAGCCGGACACCGTGCTTCTCGGCATGATGGTGACAACCGCCTTCCTTTCGATGTGGCTATCCAACACAGCTACAACAGCCCTCATGATAGCAGTTGCGATCCCGGTGATACATTCATTTCCCTCCGGGGAACCTTTCCGCAAAGCGATTATCCTGGGAATCCCCTTTGCCGCGAATATCGGCGGGATGGGAACCCCGATCGGCACTCCACCCAACGCCATCGCAATGGGTATTCTCGAACATATGGGAATGGAGATCAGCTTTACCGGCTGGATGCTGCGCGGCCTCCCACTTGTCGTCGTGCTTCTTTTCATCTGCTGGTTTATCCTCTGCAGACTCTTTCCCGCCGGTATAAGTGCTATCGAGATCCGGATCGCCGAAGAAGAAAAAATGGGGATCAAATCAAAATTCATCCTGTCTGTTTTTGCGATCGTAGTTCTTCTGTGGCTTACCCCGAATTTCCATGGAATACCTTCCTCGATAGTAGCACTTATACCTATGGTCGTCTTTTTCGGTTTGAGGATACTGGAAGACGATGACCTGAAAGAGATGGGTTGGGGGATACTCTTTATCATAGGGGGCGGCATGAGCCTCGGGATCGCGATAAAAGAAAGCGGCCTCAGCACATGGATCGTAGGGCTTATCCCCTTCGAAGGAATGGGTGTGCTGCCGATTCTCGCTATATTCGCGGTCGCGGCAATAATAATGACGACTTTCATATCAAACAGCGCTACGACAAACATGCTGGTACCTATCGCT
Organism: uncultured bacterium; assembly: GCA_965370495.1. Lineage (GTDB taxonomy): Bacteria > Krumholzibacteriota > Krumholzibacteriia > Krumholzibacteriales > Krumholzibacteriaceae > Krumholzibacterium. The sequence goes on along the minus strand of CBDUUV010000006.1, from coordinate 33,542 downwards.
GTCGGGATAAGCATCGTTTCTCCACAGACGAGCGCTATCATCATAGCTCTTGCCGCTTCGGCAGCCATGATCCTGCCGATAAGCACCCCTCCCAACGCAATCGCCTATGGTTCGGGATATGTCGATGTGAAGGATATGGCCAGGAGTGGGACTATCATAACAATCATCTCTGTAATCACCATCACCCTGTTCATATTCCTTGTGTTCTGATAGATTGTCTGTGTGCCCTCCCGGCTGTCGAAAGGAGAACCCTGTTTTGAGTACGGAAAAAGGAAAAGGCCAGGAAAGCGCCAGAATCGAGCACTGCCCCAGGTGTAATTCGACCTCGACAAAAAACAACATGTATTTCAGCAAAGGAAAAAAGATCCGCGTATATATCGAATGCGCCGAATGCGGCGAGTTTGTCGCAAGATATACTCTTACCGGATATACATCGGACAAAACTTACGAATCACTTCTTCAGAAACTGCGTTTCACAAGAATAAACAGCGGCAAAAGAACGATGAAGATGATCGAAGGGTTCGAGGATAATATCAGGAAAGAATATGAATATGTACTCGAACTTGTCCGAAATGATGAAGACAGCCGTCATATAGAGGAAATCCTTGCCAACGATTTTTCGATCGACGAAGATTGAACGGAAACCAGGAAACCGATGGCGAACAGGGACAACAGCAGATTATTCATAAGCGAATCCTTTCTGGCATCTCTTGTAATATTAACCGCTCTCACCCTCAGGATACTCCACGCGATATTCACTTCGAAGCTCAACCCTCTTGCCGGGGATCTTGTGCTGGACGCCGCGATCTACGACAACTGGGCCAAGGCACTGGTCTGGGGTTCTGACTCGGGAACAACACACCTTATGCAGGCTCCCCTGTTCCCATGGTTCGTATCAGCCGTTTACAGGATCTTCGGGCCAGCCCCCGGCGCGGTGAGGGCACTGCAGGCACTGCTCGGAACTTTTACATGCGCGTTCACAATTGTTTATACAAGAAGACTTTTCCGTTCGTCCACGACGGGGATCGTCGCCGGGTTTATCATGGCCCTGTATCTGCCCTCGATATTTTACGAGGGAGTAATGGCCCCTGTCACATTGGTACTTTTTCTCAACTCGCTTTTTATTTTCCTGATGGTACCGGAAAGCCGCTACCCGTCCGACACGAGACTCCTGCTGGCAGGGTTCGTGCTGGGGCTTTCTATCCTTGCAAAACCTGTGGCGCTTCTTCTCCTGCCGTTCGCGTTATTTCACCTGATGCTCAGGACAAGAAAATTTGAAGCCGGTTTTTTAGTCGACAGGAAACGGGAGTGGCGTTTCTCCCTCGCCTCGTTCTTTCGCCGCGCGGTGATCCTCACCCTGGGACTGGTCATCGCGGTCGCCCCCCTTACGATCAGGAACGCGAAGCTTACCGGCGAATTCATCCCGCTGACCACCGGAGGCGGAATCAACTTCTATATAGGAAACAATCCAAAGGCAAATGGCTTCTACTCTGTCCCGTTTTTCAAGGGAAGCCCGCTGGGGGGCTCACCCGAAGAGCAGAGACAGAGGATGCATGATATCGCTTCAGCCGAATCCGGCAGAATCCTTTCATACTCCGAGGTATCAGATTTCTGGATGAAAAAAGGCATCGAATATGACATGGATAATCCAGGCAGATGGGCAGCGCTGGTGTGGCAGAAATTTCTTTTCTTCTGGAACAGGTATGAAAGAGCAAGTATCGAAAGCCTCTCTTTTCACCGCCGATTCGGAGGGATACTGGCCCTGCCTCTCCTGTCTTTCGGGATGATCGCCCCGCTGGGGCTTCTCGGGATTTTCATCTCCCGCAACAGGGGCAAACGTTTGTGGCTGCTGTATGGAGGTGTATGGGTATATCTTTTCGCGGCGCTTTTCTTCTATGTCCTGGCACGCTATCGCCTTCCATTGATAGTATTTATCGTGCCGTTCGCGGGCGCGTCCGTAGCCGGGCTCCTCAAGTTTGTCCGCGACCGGCGATGGGGCGAACTGGCGCTTCTCTTCGCAGCCTTTCTGTTGATCGCGAAACTGATCAATACAACTGTCGCGGAAGACACCGCGACGGGAAAATCCGGACAGCTGGTACGCCTCGGAAATATTTACGCGCGGCAAGGTGATTCAGAAAAAGCGAAGACCTCTTTCAAGGAAGCGCTCGGGTTACATCCCGGAAACCTGCAGGCTCGGAAAAGTCTCGAAACCCTTGGCGAATCCGGGCCGGACATCGAATACGAGCCTGGTGACTAACTATAACAACCGGGCATGGAGGATAAAAAATGTTATGGGAAGCAGATAACGAAAGAGATGAGCGGAAGAACAAATTCATCGAAATGATAAAGAACAGGAAATGCAGGCGCCTGCTCGGGCCGCTTTCTGAAAAACTTCTCGCGTATGACCAGGATGAAATCGGCCCTGAAGAGGTTTTCAAAGCCGCTGAGTATGCCGCAAAAAAAGGAAAGGTTCTCATCTCGGACTTTAAGAAAAGGCCCGATGTGATCCTTGCCGGAATCGCCATGGATGAGAATCGTTATCTTACAGGAATTGGCGATATCGGCGTCTCCGTAAGAAAAGCCGATGTAACGGAAGTGTTTTCTGACACGATCATATGTCCCGCGTTGCCGGACGGGTCGATGTCATCAGGCGCCGCGGCCATCATCAGGGAAAACGGCGGCAAAGAAATCGAAGAGGAGTTGAGATCGAAAGCGCCAATCGTTTCCGGCACGGCGGTTTCGACCGGCCCCGGAAAGCTCACGGCGTCACATATTATCCATATCAACACAATGGGCCCGGGCGATAATATTGAAATCGTAAGATCCACCCTGCTTTCAGCACTTGTCCTGGCCGAACAGCTGGACGCGGCGACTCTGGCCATCCCCGGTTTCGCAGGAGGCAGCGGCGGTCTTTCTCCGGCCGATTCAGCCCTGGTCGTCCTGGAAGTAATAAAGGCACACAAGGCGGAAAACGTCACAAAGATAATCCTGACTGATCAGGATGAGAACGTGATCGAAGCCATTGTCAAAGCACTCGAAAAATATGACGAAGAAGATGAATAGAAGGTGCGCAACAGACCAAAGAATCATAGTAGCAGAAAGGAAATACAATGGACAAGGCGCTGATGGACGCTTCGATCATCGCGGTACGGGACTGCCTGAAGGTCAGGGAAAACGAGACCTTCCTGATAGTAACAGACACGTTCCTCAGGGAGATCGGCGAAGGGCTCGCCCGGGCGGGACGTTCCGTGGGCGCCGGCACAGTGCTGATGGAAATGACACCACTCAGCCGCAACGGCGAGGAACCTCCTGAAATGGTATCACAGGCGATGATGCATGCCGATGCCGTCCTGATCCCCGCATCGAAATCTCTTACACACACAGCCGCCAGGCGGAACGCGTGCGCGAAAGGAGCGAGGGTGGCCACGATGCCCGGAATCACCAGGGATACGATGATACGCTGCCTGAACGCCGACTACTACGCGATCGCGGACAGGACCAGGAAATTGACCGTGCTTCTTACCAGGGCAAAAACAGCGAGGGTCACGACCGCCGCGGGCACAGATATCACACTTCCACTTGAAGGCATCGATGCAATTGCTTCGACCGGGTTGATCCATGATCCGGGCTCATTCGGCAACCTTCCGTCCGGGGAAGCCTACCTGATGCCTGTCGAGGGAACATCATCCGGGATATTCGTTGTGGACGGATCGATGGCGGGAATCGGTGATCTTAACGGCAAACAGCCGATCACGATCAAGGTCGAGAACGGGTTTGCCACCGAAATATCCGGCGGCCGGCAGGCCGACGAACTACTCTCGAAACTGGAACCGGTTGGCAAACTGGCATTCAATATAGCTGAGCTCGGTATCGGCACAAACGACGCCGCCAGGATAATCGGTAACATCCTCGAAGACGAGAAAGTAATGGGCACGATTCATATAGCTCTCGGGAACAACATGTCGATGGGCGGAACCATGGATGTCCCCATACATCTCGATGGTATCGTAAAGGACCCCACCGTCGAACTCGACGGCACCCTGATCATGGAAAATGGAAAATTGCTTATTGATTGATCATGGTGAATACATAGCTGCCTGATTACATTTCTTCAAGCCGTTTGACCCGTTCCTCGAGCGGTGGATGTGTACTGAACAGCGATTTGGCCCTTTTTTCAAACGGCTTGATCGGATTGACTATATACAGGTGCTGAGTCGCCCTGTTCGCTACTTCCAGGACCTCCTTGTCTGAGGATATCTTTTTCAGAGCAGATGCCAGTCCCATCGGATAGCGGGTGAGTAGAGCAGCGGATGCGTCAGCCAGGTATTCTCTCTGCCTCGATACAGCCAGTTGCAGTATCTTCGCGAAGATCGGAGCCAGTATGGCCAGCAGCAGGGCTACCACGATAAGAATACCATTGCCGCCCTTACTCTTGTTCCTTCTTCTGCCTCCACCCCAGAAGACGCTTCTGAGAAAAAAATCGCTGATCATTACGATAGAACCGACCATGATCCCGACCATCATCGAAAACAGGATGTCCCTGTTCTGTACGTGAGAAAGTTCGTGTGCCATAACACCCTGCAGTTCATCGCGGTCGAGTTTTTCCATCAATCCCGTTGTTATTGCCACCGCGGAGTGTTCAGGATCCCTTCCGGTCGCGAATGCGTTGGGTGCGGAATCGTCTATTACGTATATGGCCGGCACAGGCATGCCTGCTGCGATTGCAAGTTCTTCGATAATATTGAAGAGCTGCGGGTAATCCTTCTTCTCGATCTTTTTCGCCCGGCTCATGCCGAGTATCATTCCCGCCCCGTTGTAATAACTGAACAGGGCCATAAGAACGGCTATAGTAACGGCAAGACCCATCCCGAAATACCCACTGCCATAGTATCCACCGATAAAATATCCAAGGGCAAGCAGAAATCCCGTCACAGCAAGCACGAGCAGCCACGAGTTTCTTTTGTTCGCTGATATCCGATCGTACATCATGGCGCGGATTCCTCTCTCGACACGCTCAAATTGCGGCTATTTCTCCATGGCCGCGATCCGGCTCCATGAGAACCTTTTCCACCTGTATACCGTTACTGGTCCTGAAAACTGACTTTCGGAGCTTCCCGCTGAACTTCATCTTCGAGCTCGAAGAATTCGCGCTGCGCGAACCCGAAGGATCCCGCGATGATATTCGATGGAACCGTCTCGGTCCTGGTATTGTATGCCATCACGCAATCATTATAGTGCTGCCTGGCAAAAGAAATCTTGTTCTCGGTCGAGACAAGCTCTTCCTGCATCGCAAGCATATTGGTATTCGCCTTGAGGTCGGGATAATTTTCGGAAACGGCAAAAAGGGTCCGAAGGGTGCTGGTCAACATGTTCTCCGCCCGCGCCTGATCTTTTACCCCGGAAACATCAATAGCCTGCTGGCGCGCTTTGGTCACATTTTCCAGCACTTCCCTCTCATGTTTCATATATCCCTTAACTGTTTCGACCAGGTTAGGTATCAGATCGTAACGTCTCTTGAGCTGAACATCGATCTGCGCCCACCCGTTATCGCATCTTTTTCTGAGACGGATCAGTGTGTTGTAGAGCCCTATGGCCACCATGAAAACAAAGACAAGCAGCATAACAGGAAATATCCAAAACATCTTCAGCCTCCGTTCTGAACTGGTACCCCAAGCTGGGCCCATCCGACCCCCATTGTAATATTATCTTCGCCTGGAACGTATTATATCCGGAAACACCGACCTCTACAATCATTCATTGGCCTGGACACAACACCCCTCCCATTTACAAACAGCTACACTCTGCTTCCCGCATTCTGCAACAGGAACAATTTCATGCGGCTCCTGAACAGCAGGCTGAGAAATGACAGACATCCCGGTATCAAGCACCACTATAAGCCCGTATGTGGCATAATGAGAATCTGAAAAGTGAGCCCGACCACTCTTGCTCCATCAGAAGCATGTTCGTATCTTGTTATAATATCAACCGTTAAGTGGGTATGGCTATGCTTTCAAGGAATTGGCACACTGGTTGCTTTCAGCATTCCGAGGGGACAATATGGACTCACTCGAAGAGAAGGAGGTCTCATTATGAGGAAGGTCTTCGTGGTCCTGTTAGCATTGTCGCTGGGCAGTCTGATTGTATCCTGCTCGGATGACAGTACAACCGTTACACCGACTCCCGTAGTGGAGTTTGAAGTAACAACGACAGTACTTACCCAGGGATATACTTGTACTCCGTACAATTTCACCCTGGAAGCTACTGGCGGAACGGCACCCTACACCTGGTCCCTTGCTGTTGGTTCGACTCTGCCTTTTGGTGTTAGTCTGGAATCCGACGGTAAGATCTCAGGAGTGCTCGAAACTGCCGGACAGCACATTTTCAGTGTTGTCTGCACGGATGCCGCGGGTACACCAAACACAGATACAGTAGAGTTTGATCTCGACATCGCTGTTCCGTCCAATCCTTCGCTGGCTATCTTCTTTGACGAAGACGCCACGATTTGTGGTGCGGAAACAATGGCATTCTCAGCTCTTGATTGCCATGTCTTCATAATGCTTGAAGGCAGTGAAGTCGATTGTGCTTTCGCAACCGAGTTCATGATCAACATGTTGGATTCAGACGGAATCCCGCTCGCGCTGGGAACACAGTACGCTCACTCGTACGTATCATTCCCCAATTACGTTTCCGTAACGATGGGTGACCCCTTCAGCGGAATCGCCGTCGCTTTCTCGAGAGAAATGTACAGTGCGTTTGAAGGCGCGATCCACGTAGCAAGCTTCGGCCTTCTGCTTCTCGAGAGCATTGACAATATTTCATTCCAGATCCTGGCTAATCCTGCCGCTGAGCAGGACCGCCCGATAATCGCTGGTTGCGATGTGCTTAAAAGCATCATCGAAGTCGATGGCCGCGCTGCCGCCATCAACTATCCGTCAGCTGACTGACAGGATTGAATGATTTAAAAAATCAGCCCCCCCCTTCGGGAAAAGCGGATTATCCGCCGCCCCCGGGGGGGGCTTTTTTTTATACGGCGGTCCGGTAAATACCATCAAGGTTACAGCAAACAGCCTGTTCAGCCACGGCACACTACCCGGAAGCACTACTACCTGCTCTTGTTCCAGAGATCCTTCAGCTTGTCCCCGACTCCCTTCTTCAACCCGTCTATCAGCTTTTCCTTCGCCTTTTTCTCCGCCTTCGACTGGTCCAGATGGACCTTCGGAGATTCCGAAGTCCCTCCTATATCGAAATCAAGGATGAGATTCCCCTTATCGTCACGGAAAAGGTCCACGATGTCGCGATATTTATCCAGGTCTTTCATGCTTTTCTGCATCGCTGGAGTCAGCAGCAGGCGGGCCTTGTAAGCGAGCGTTCCGTCAAACCCGAACGAACCCCTGATATCCCAGTTGCCGTTTGCGGAACGTATTTTCCAGTCGTCTGTCCCCAGCCTTCCATTCTCTATATGGAAATTGCCAGTCCACTTGTGAAAATCGATTTTCTCGAGTTTGGAAAGGTTCATCCCGGCAATACCGGATACGGGTGAAACGAACCTCGAGAGATCAAGCCTTCCTTTCTCCGATGAAGCATTGCCTGATGCCGAGATCATGGTCAGGGGATCGATGCCAGGCCCGTTCACGAGTCCACCCCTGGCCTTGAATGAAAACCGCCCGCTTACCAGCGTGCCCATGCTGTGAAATCTTCCGAGAGCCTGCCCGATTTCAATATCGCTGAACGAAATGTTGAACTTCGAATTGATCCGTTCCAGGTCTCTGAGATCGATACCGGCTGTTCCATGACCCTTTCCCCCGGTATAATCAAAACTCACGGGATCTATTGACATCCTTCCCTTCTGAATCCTGCCTTCCGCTGAAACAGAAGTGAAAAGAGCTTTTTCAGTTATAACAGAATCGATCCCGGCACTCAGCCGCGTATCAAGCAGCATCAGGACAACTCCGGGTATTGCTGCCAGAGCGGCAGTATCGCTTTTTGTTTTATCCTCTCTGCCGGCCGGCGGGGAACTCTGCTTATCCCCTTGTTCCGGGGAAAGTTTTTCGAACGGCCGGATATCGAAGGACCTCCCCGTGAGCCGAACGGAAACATCAGGCACGTTTTTGACTGAATCCAGAATATCAGCAAGATCCGCAGTCTTTCCCGCTTTCTCTATGAGCATTATCAACTCGGCCATGGCAGGCATGATTCCCTTGAGATCAACGGTTGCTTCGTATGGGCTCCCGTTAAAATCGAATCCGGCCCTGACATCCCGGATATCTCCATTTTCGATCCTGGCCTTACCATGCAGGGCAGAGATCCGTACAGGGCTGCCTTCCGGACTTACCTCTATTCCGCTTAGTTCGATTTCCCCTGTAAGCCTGACATTTTTCCATGCCCGGGCTATCGCCTCCGCGGAAAGTTCCTCCAGGCCGCCCGGGAAAAGAGATCCCAGGGTTGCAGGACGGCCGCTACCGATGATTTTTACTTTGATACCGCCGCCAACACCGGGTGTGTCAGGAAAAACCCTGCTCGCAAGATCACCGACATCCGCATCCAGCTCGCTTTTGAAATCGATATGTTCCGGCCTCATCCCCGCATCCAGCGTTATATCAAATCCGGTATCGAGCGACGATTTTCCGAAACTGACAGTGACCTTTTCGCTGCTCAATGATTCATTCGACATCTCTATACTGCCGTTTATCACAAGATCTATCCCGATATCTTCCGGCTTTACCGCGATATCTTTTAAATCTATCGATCCTTTAATAACATTGTCCGAGAGCCTTGCCACCGACCCCGCCAGTTTTGCTTTCAGCTCTATAGAACCGCCATTTATCGCAAACGGGAGTTCGGCCTCTGGCTTCTTCCCCCTCATCGGCGGAACCATCACATCCAGATCAAGCGAAAAGACCCATTCTAGAAGTGGCTCTATCGCAATATCATCGCTGTCGATACGGAAAGAAAACTCCTGCCCTCCCTTGAGATCGTTCAACTCTCCCTGGATTGATATCCTGACAATATCCTGAAGGCTGACTGATCCATCCCTGATCGTAATGGAGTTAAAATCCATATCTGCTTCAGCGCTTCCGCTTATACCGATATCTTCAATCACGAATTTTCCACCTGTCTCTTCCACCACGGCCTCGACAGAAGCAATAGAAACACCTGTATCGATCAGGTATGTACTATCTGCGGTACTCAACGACATTTCGACGGCCAGGCCCAAAAGATCGAGATCCATCCCGTTTTTCAGGCCGGACAATCTCAGCGAACCCCCGGAAACCAACACTTTTTCGATTTCCGGCTTTCGACGGATCAGGCTCATCATGGAAACATTCACCACTACCTTTTCAGATTCGAATCGAATGTTACCTGTGCCCGGCATCTTCTTCTCGAAGGAAAGCCCGCTGACATCAACACCAAAACCGAATGGGAACCGGATTCCGATATCGTTGATATCGATCTTCGCGTCCACCGCCTTCTCTATTCGCGGAACGATCATTGCGACGAGCCTGTCGCGCGTCAGGATCATTCTTAGAGCAACACTGGCCAGGACGACCAGCCCGATAATGACCAGCAAAACTGTAATACCGGTTTTTCTGTTTCTTTTCATGGATAGCACCTCGTTTGATTGTACAATCAGCGATCCGTATTCTATCTGAATACACACTCGAATTCAAAGGGATATAGCAGTTCATCCCGCGTGCCGCATTCTTTCTGCTATAATCCGCCATTTTGTGAACTTTTCTTCTTTGGTCAATCTGGCCATAGCCGGACTGGTGGAAGGAAGCCGCATATATTTCATTTGTTTGATTCCACTTAAAGTTGGCAGAACTCTTTTCTCAAACTCCTGTTCTGCTTTGGAACCGTTGAAATACACGTTGTTGATATTTTGCTGTTCTAAAAAGAATGTTCGGAAATCATTGGCTATGATTGAATCATTACAAATGGATGAATCCAGACTGCCCTTTCTTTCACAAAGCCGTAATACATCCCAAAGAGCAATGTAATTGTTTGTTAAAATTTGAGTTTTTTTCTGGTAATCAACCATGGAATCAATATTAAATAATTTTTCCATTATGTACCAAAACGCATTTCTCGGATGGGCATAATATTGTTGTTTTCTTAATGATTCTTCGCCCGGCATGCTGCCCAGTATAAGAACTCTGGCATTTTTATCAACAATTGGAGGAAAACTGGTTTTCATCGTATTTAATGATAAGAATTTTGATTTTTTCTGTCAACGGCAAACGGTGGGAGAGCTGGCCCCTTTGCCCGTGAGGGCTTTGCTTCAGCGCCCGCTGCGGTCGCGACTTCGGCTGCGGCTACGGGTAAAGTTTCCCTTGGAGCGTCTACCCTGCCGCCTGTGGCTGCTGCCACGGCCGAATGTTTTCGAGGCGAAAGGGCTTGACCTAAAAGCCTCATCGGAATGATAAGCGTGTTCCATCTCGGCGGGTACCGGCTTGCCCAGCAGGAGTTCGATTTCCCGCAGATAGGCACGATCCTCAGCGCAGCAGAACGAAATAGCATTGCCGCCTGCTCCCGCACGGGCGGTACGCCCTATACGATGTATATAGGTCTCGGCTTCCACGGGAAGATCGTAGTTGATCACGTGGGTTATGTCGTCCACATCCAGGCCTCTCGCCGCCACGTCGGTGGCAACCAGTATCCGGAAACGGTCTCGCTTGAACCCATCCAGCGCCCTGGTGCGTGCAGCCTGGGTCTTGTTGCCGTGGATAGCAACACCATGAATTCCCGAGGTGTGCAACTTCTTTACCACCCGGTTGGCAGCGTGTTTCATCTGGGTGAAAATGATAGCCTTTTTGATCTGGGGGTCACTCAACAGGGAGACGAGCAGAGCATCCTTGTTCCTTTTTCCCACGAAAAGCACTTTCTGCGCGATACACTCCACAACAGGTTTGTCGGGTGCGATTCTCACCCGCACCGGATTGTGAACCATGGTGCGAGCCAGCGCCTCCATCTTCGGGGCCATGGTGGCCGAGAAAAACAGGGTCTGGCGCTTGGCCGGAATGTGGGACAACACCCTCTTGATGTCGGGAATGAAACCCATGTCGAGCATCCGGTCCACTTCGTCGAGAATGAAGACCTCCACCTCATTCAGGTGGATGAATCCCTGCTGAATCAGATCAAGCAGCCGGCCGGGGGTAGCCACGAGGATATCGACCCCGCGGTTCAGGGCCTTGACCTGTTGAAACTGGTTCACTCCGCCGAAGATCACGGTATGGCTGAGGCGGAGAAAGCGTCCATATGTTTGGATACTCTCCCTGATCTGCGCCGCGAGTTCGCGTGTGGGGGCGAGAATGAGGGCCCTCGGGGTTCCTTTCCGGGGTCGCCGGGGGTTTCCCGCAAGCCGCTGCAGAAGCGGCAGGGTAAAGGCCGCCGTCTTGCCGGTGCCGGTCTGGGCGGTGCCCAGGAGGTCTCTCCCGTCCAGCAGGTGCGGAATGCACTGTTCCTGGATGGGCATTGGGGTAATGTATCCCTCGGCAGCCACGGCCCGCTGAATCTCCGGAACCAGGGCGCCAAAGGCTCCTTGCCGAAACTGGTGCTGTGGTTGCGGAACGGAATGACTGGTGTGTGTGCGCCGCGCGCGTGCGTGTTCTTTCATTTTTTTCCTGGTCCGGCATTGTACAAATCTCTACCCGCCGGACGCGTGGAAAAGAAAGGACCGCAATGATCGCGGCAACTGATAAAAAACCGCCCTGTGGGGGGCCGGTGCCGAAACATACTTCGCGAAACCGTTGCGTAAGTACATCTCCGCAATAATGATACCGGAACCGGGCCGCGAGCGCAAGCGGAAAGATAGATCACGCATAGACAGTTACGTCCTTCCAGTTGTGACCAACCATCCCATCTTAATTACTTCTTTCTCTATTTTTGCCTGACAAGGTCACTCCGCCTCAACGGACAGCTGCTTTACTCCCCCCCAGGTCGATGACCCGGTGCCTACCAGCTCACCGTTTATGACCAGGCGGGGTCGCAGGCTGGCGCCGGAGTAGTCGCTGCTCCAGATAATGGGGGCGCCGTAGAAGCTGGAGGTCGGTTGGATCACCATGCCATGATTCTGGTCGGGATTCTCGATCCAGTACTGCACGAGGCTCGCCAGTCCTGTGATTGCATGCCACTCCCCATAGGCTGCCTGCCATTCGGTGCCCGGAAAGGTAACCGCCGCGGGGCTTTCACAGGCCGGCTGCGTATTCCAGGTGAGCGTCGCCTCGTTCCAGGCCTCCGTGATGCGGAAAATACTGTAATTATAATCCATATAGCCGTTCTGGCTGAACATGTAGAGTTCCAGCTGAGCCAGGTCGACGGCACTGGAGGAAGTGAGAGTGGAGAGGTCGAACTGGATATAGAGACGCAGTTCGCCGCCCGAGCAATTGCCTCCGAAATAGAAGTAATCTTCGCTCCCGTGAACTGCTGTCCCGCTGCTACTATCGACCCAGCCATCTTTGCCGCTGGCACCGTCGGGCTGGAAGATGATTTCCGCAGCATCGACAGAGACGCACGGAACAAGGAGCACGGACAGGATCAGGATGATGAACACTCGATAATGCAAAGACATAATATTCTCCTTTTTAGTGTTGTCCTCGATCTATGGATCGAGCGATGGCTCGGAGTTTTATCGTGCTTTAACGACTCGGGTTCCTGCTATGAGGTCGTGGATACAACGTTTATCATTCCGGAAGATAAAGAGGCTGTCAACCAGGCAGAAAATACCACCCATAATCGGAATGTTGGCGATGGCACCAAACAAAGCGTAACGAACAAAGAACACGATGGAAAATGGACGGAGGTTTCCAGTCAAGTCCACGATTCTTGTCCCGGCAACCTTCTTCCCGATTGTCTGACCGTGCTTGGCGAGCAACCACCCATTGAGTGCTGCGAATACGACAAAGTGGAAGACAAAGAAACCCACTGTCTGACCAAACAGCATTCCACGGCCACTGCTCAGCTGGTCAAAAACACCAAACACGAAGATCACTGGAAGCTCAAGTACCAAGAAAATGACTGAATCCAGCAACACTCCACCGAGTCTTTGCCACAAACTCGCAAGTTCCTGATCTGGCATTTTCTACCCCCTTCTTTTGCCCCAAATTATCATTATGCGACCCTCTAATGGTTAAAAATGATTAACATATGTACTTTTAACCTAAACTACCACTTACTGCTATATTAAAATTTTTTAAACAATTGTAAATATCTTCCGTTTCGTTCATTGAACCAGCTAGAGGTTCATCGATAGTATGGGCTTCCCACAGTTTCGTAGACATCTACAGGTCATGGTTTAAGGCGCGCTCAAACGCCTCGGGACTGACGACTCCATTACAGATTACGCAACACCATCTCGGCCGCATACGCCGGTCAGCCTGCCCCTGTCTCTTTCTGAGCAGCACATACGAGATCGCGCAGACGTTTGAAGAACTCATCTCTGACTCGTTGAACATGGAGCGCCTCGCGATGCGCTATAACAACCTCGTCCTTCGCCATGAATCTCTCGGGCTCGACCTGCAGCGCGTACGAATTCGGATATTGCTCCCAGAACCAATCAGGCGAGCCGAACTGAACATACGCAGTATCGATTGCCTGAATCCCCTCCAGCGCTTCGCGAAGACGGGCACCCATCGTGCTGTTCTCAATACACAAAGCCACGTACGCAATTCTGTACCTGACAGAACCAATATCCTGAGCAGGAAGGACAGTCAGATTGTCAGGGTCAAGCTGCCCGGCCCAAATGAAGTGCCCACAACAGCTCTGCAGTGTAAAGCACTGGGGCAACTTCGCGAACCCGAGAACAACATCGAGTATCGATGCATCGATACTCTGCGGTGCGAAAGCAGATATGACGTGTCCCCGGTCCCGTACATACCCGGTGCTTTTTACGAACTCATGTGGTTCCACGAATGTCTCCATTCGACTCTACCTCCAGGGGCAGGCTAACATCGGCCTCACCGGCAAGTGTGGCTGGTGCGGGCCTGGCAACCGTCCGAGTAGCCTATGCATCCGTCACATCAGCTTCTTGAGGCTGGATTCGCCATGCCACCACCAGACCCACAAGTGTCCACATAACGATGTCATTTGCGGCAAAAGCCATGGCGTCCTTTATTGGATAACTACCTATGCCGAATTTCGCCATATCGCTGAATAGCGCAAACAGCAAACCAATCGCCACGAAAAAGAGTACCTTGCGGGCATAGCTGGACCTGACCCGTCTGGAAGTCTGGGATAGCATCCATGCGCCGATCATTGGCGCAAGGAAAAACACCACAAGGCCAACCAACATGAGGCCTCCTGCTGATTCGTGATCTATCCCGCCATAGAGGATGCTAAACACAGGCTCTTTGCCAGGGAACTGCCCCTCTGAAGTCGGTTCTGGATTGCAGATATATCGTCCCGGGTCGACGATGTGTTCCTTCAATGTCTCATACACCTGGCGTTCGGCAGGGATTTGCTTCATGTCGATGCTGGTTTGGAACCCAAAAATTCCATTGGTCACAAACGTCCACACAAACAAGACAACTCCACCCAACAACCCGGCGACAATCACTCTCTTCAGCATGTCTACCCCCTTCTATTGAAACTTCTTGATTGTATTTCCTTTTCATGTGTCGTGAAGCTTTTAATGTGACATTATTCACGGTTCTCAAGAATGTTTTCAAGCGATTCAAAATTATTTTTTATTCCTTCTGACACAGGTATAATCTCTTCGGGCACATTACTTGTCATCGCAGCGAATACGGTCCTGCCGGATTCAATATTATTATTTCGAACATAATGATTAATCAGCCAAAAAAAGGATACCCGGTAATTCTGCAACATATAGGATACTCTTGGCATATTTTCATCACAAAGCGTCGAAAGAGATTCGAAATTGTTTTTATTCAAAAGCAGGGTTTGTGTTTTCTTGACATCAATTCGAGTTAGCGGTTCAAAAGGCAGGAGTTGTTGGGCAAGTCCGCAGCATCTAAGATTTTGCTGTAAACCGTCCCAGGCACTCGGCCCGCACGCCATTGAATAATAGATAGGTCGCTTCCACCTGTTTGATAAAATGATGTCCGCGATCACTGCCCGTTTGGCGCTTAATAGCCCAAGCGTTTCCCCTCTTCCTAAATCTGGCCGCAACTCCCATTCGAAACAAGTCTGTTTTAGACCATTCGCCAGCCTGATATTATTGGGGATTGGAACACGTATTGTGTTCGCCTTCCATTTATATGGTCGCATTGAAGCTATCTGTTGACTGCTCCAGCTGATTGGCGCTGGTGCAACGACATTTTCCATGCCTTGTTTTAATAAAGAAACAAACCACGGACGGTCAAGCAGGGCCACAGGGATCACTGTAACATCTGTTCTGTATTGAAGAACGTTTTGAAGATATTGAATCGGATTTGTGTCCGCATCACCACCGACGAACAAGATAGCGTCACGATCACACGAGCGAAGAGTATTTCGACCATATTCTATCAGCCAATCGGGATAACCACCGGCTTGCTGCCCCAAACGGAACTGTTCAGCCACACCTTCTGAGTTGCCTTTTTGCATCTCATCACGTGCCCTCACACCATATTCAGCGCCGATAAAGTAGAATGCATCTCCATAACCAGGATCAAGTTCTACTGCTTTTTGAAGATAGCGAAGCACTTCATCCGAGCTTTCTCGCGTATAACCCATTAACGGCACGGAGTCATAACAGAGATAGTGTTTATAGTACCCTAACAAGTAAAATATCTCGGCATCATCCGGTGATTCGTTGAGGGCTTGTTGAAGATACTCAATTGCACGAGGGTAGTTTGCGGCCTCGAACTCGGTCATTGCCATTTCTTTTAGCACTTTGGGGCTGCAATTTGCCGGTGTG
Source organism: uncultured bacterium (assembly GCA_965370495.1). Lineage (GTDB taxonomy): Bacteria > Krumholzibacteriota > Krumholzibacteriia > Krumholzibacteriales > Krumholzibacteriaceae > Krumholzibacterium. The sequence goes on along the minus strand of CBDUUV010000006.1, from coordinate 17,686 downwards.
TATAATGCCAGGTTGGGAATCACAAAAAATACAACAAAAGTGTATCCTGCGCGAATTGCAATAGAATGAATCCGTTTTTTCATATTCATCCACCTATATTAACTTGATCTCTCACAATCTGGATATTCCTTTTTATGTTTTTCAGGGCCTGACATTCTTCGCTTCAGCTGCCAGCTGCCCTGGCGCAACGGGCGCTCTGCGGCCAACGTGACAGGGAAATCCGACAGCTGCAAGTGAATTAATCAAAATTTCTCTCAGCTCGCTGAAGGTGGAAAGAGTACGAAAAAAGATCTATCCGACAAGAGACGAAGCACGAACGGACTTGTTTGATCACATCGAAATGTTTTATAATCCGGAGCGTCGCCATAGCCATAACGGGTTGTTATGCGTCACGAATTCAAGCAGAGGAGAAAAGGGCCATGACCAGTTCCCGCACAACAGAGATCATGCGAAAGTTTTGGGATAAAAAAGCACTGGAAAACGCCATGTATTACGTTTCTTCGTATCGGCCCTATAACGAGCAAGATGCGGTAAAATTCTGGCAATGGGGAAAAACACTGACCAGGAAATTTCTTGAGGAATCAGAGATCCCTTTCACAGGTACAGAGATTGTTCTGGAAATCGGGTCAGGAATAGGCCGGATGACCGCATACCTTGCGGAACGGTTCAAGCGCGTCTACGGAACTGACGTATCTCCCAACATGATAAATCAGGCGCGGGAAAATCTGAAAGCGGTCGACAACGTACAGTTGGATATTGGCAACGGTTATGACCTCGAAATTTATGAGGATGGCCAGTTCGATTTTGTCTTTTCATATCTGACCTTTCAACATATTACTGACAAAAAGATAACTATGAATTACATTCGCGAAGCCGGGCGTGTACTCAAGAGCGGTGGATATTTCTATTTCCAGGTGAATAACCTGCCAGAGACCCTGCGGGGCCGCCTGAAACTGAGGACGCGACTTAAAACCCTCGCAAACATACTGAAGCCCCGCGGAAACACTGATCATCCGCGCTATGGGCAAGCGCCCCGCGACCTGACCCATCCGGCGTGGCAAGGATCACGAAGTTCACTTTCAGGGGTAAGGCATGCCTGTACCGAGGGCGGCATGAACGTGGTCAAGACAGAGGGTCAGGGGACGCAGTATCTTTGGGTAAAGACTATCAAGTATTGAATAAGTGATTCTTTTCAGCTATCCTCAACTCAGGCATGAAACGAAAAGGGCCTTCGTAATGAAAACCACCGCCCGGAAAATCCGGATAGGACTCGCGCAGGCGAACCCGGTTGTAGGTGACCTTGCAGGAAACGCGAAACTTGTCAGGGAAATATCAGCCGAAGCGAAAAAGGCCGGCGTTCAGATCCTTGCCTTTCCCGAGCTGTTTCTTTGCGGTTATCCCGCGGAAGACCTGCTTCTGAAACCCGGTTTTCTTGCGGACTGCGAAGCCGAGCTTGGAAAGCTGGCCCGGCAGACGCGTGGAATCGCCGTAATAATCGGTTCTCCTGAGCCTCCCTTGCGCCGCGGGGCTCCGATGTACAATACCGCTTCAGTCCTGTACAGGGGGAAAATCGCGGCCCGGTACCGCAAGATCCATCTTCCCAATTACGGAGTATTCGATGAAAAAAGATATTTTACCAGAGGCACCCGCCCGCTCGTTGTGAGGTTCGGCGACATTCCCGTAGGGATAAGTATATGTGAGGATATGTGGATGGATGACGGCCCCACCGCCATTCAGACCGGTATCGGAGGAGCCAGGATCATAATCAACATCTCCGCCTCGCCATACCACCGCCGCAAGGGACCTGAAAGGGAAAAACTCATGCAGCGGCGCGCCAGGGAAAACAACACATACCTGTGTTACGTAAATCTCCTCGGCGGCCAGGATGAACTCGTATTCGACGGCAGCAGTATCGTGTGCGACCCTGCCGGGAAGACTGTGGCGCGTGGGGCACCTTTCATGAAAGACCTTATCGTAACCGATATCCGTATCGCGCCCGGGCAGCCGAAAAAACGGAGCAAAAAACGATTGCGCGATACAACAGATAATACCGGGGCATTTTCCCCCGGGCCTGTTGAGATCACGGATCTTCCACCACTTCCGGTTCACAGGGCAACCCGCCTGCCGGCACGAAAAAAGGTCAGCCATCTCAAGCCTGTTGAAGAAGTGTACGAAGCCCTCGTAACGGGAACCCGCGACTATGTCGAAAAAAACGGGTTTACGGGAGTAGTCCTGGGCATCAGCGGAGGTATCGATTCGGCGCTGACGGCAGCTATTGCCGTGGACGCTCTCGGCCCAAATCGCGTATCCGGAGTGACCATGCCTTCCGGGTATACTTCCAGTTCGACCCTGCGAGATGCCTGGCGCCTTGCTGAAAACCTCGGTATACGGCTTCTCGAGCTTCCAATAGATTCCGTATACGATTCATATCGTGATATCCTGAAAGAAATCATCCCGAAAAGAGGCGTGGGCATCACCGAGGAAAACCTTCAGGCACGCGTCAGGGGGAACCTCCTGATGGCGCTTTCCAACAAATTCGGCTATCTCGTCCTTACGACCGGGAACAAGAGCGAAATCGCTGTTGGCTACTGCACCCTGTACGGCGACATGGCCGGAGGGCTCGGCGTACTGAAAGACGTCCCCAAAACCCTCGTCTTTTCGCTCAGCAGGTATCGAAATCGCGTTGCGGGCAAAGCCCTGATCCCTTCCTCTACAATAAAAAGGAAACCCTCTGCCGAACTGAGGCCCGATCAATGTGATCAGGACACATTGCCGCCATATCCGGTTCTCGACAGAATCATAGAGTTATACGTTGAAAACGACTTGTCGTTCAGCGAGATCGTCTCCGAGGGCATGGATCCCTCGATAGTCAGGCAGACGATCAGGATGATCGATTTTAACGAATATAAACGTCGCCAGGGGCCTCCGGGAATCAGGATCACGCCGAAAGCTTTCGGCCGCGACCGCAGACTTCCCATCACAAACAGATACAGAGCGGCCGGAAAGGATAAATAGCAATTCTCCTGAAAACCATACACATGGCGGGCCATTTGATTATATTACCTGCTTGAGAACAGGTTGTCAGAATTGTCCTGTTTTCAGGAAACACGATAAAAGCAGTCTGTAACCTGTTTCGCTTGTTTTTGAGAGGATGTAATATGCTGGCTGAAGGACTGGGGCTGATGGTCGCGGGCATGGGAATGGTCTTTTCTTTCCTTGCGCTGCTGGTACTTGTCATGATGGTCTCGGCTAAGTTCTTTAATCGTTTTTCCGCCCCTGTTCAGGTTGAAAACTCGCAGGTTGCGTCAGAGGCTGCGGGGCCTCACCGGGCAGATGGCGACCTTGTTGAGATCGCGATTGCGATAGCTGCTGCAAAAGCACGCACGCGCCGTTAAGAAAGGACAACCTGTTATGGCAAAAAAAACAGTGCGGTTTATGAATACTGCGTTTCGCGACGGCTTTCAGTCGGTTTTCGGTGCGCGTGTTTTCACAGATGACTTTATTCCCGCTGTAGAAGCTTCCGCCGCCGCGGGGATCAGATATTTTGAAGCTGGGGGCGGCGCACGATTCCAGTCCCTGTACTTTTACAGCAATGAAGACGCCTTCGATATGATGGATCGTTTTCGCGAGGCTGCTGGACCGGACGCAGACCTGCAGACACTCGCGCGAGGGATCAATGTCGTCGCTCTCGACTCACAACCCAGGGATATCATCAAGCTCCACGCAGAACTGTTCGCGAGGCACGGAATCACAACCATCCGGAATTTCGACGCATTGAACGATGTCGGCAACCTGATCTACAGTGGCCGGTGCATTGTGGACGCCGGCCTCAAACACCAGATAGTTATCACTATGATGGCTTTGCCCCCCGGATGTTCCGGCGCCCATGACCCCGATTTCTATGAAACAGTTCTGAGAGGGATCCTTGATGCTGAAATTCCCTATCATTCCGTTTGTTTCAAGGATGCGTCGGGAACCTCTACTCCTTCCACGATCTATGAAACTATCCGGCGGGCAAGAAAGGTCCTTCCCGAAGATACGGTCATCCAGTTCCACACCCATGACACGGCCGGCATTGGTATTATCGGTTACAAGGCGGCGCTGGACGCAGGCGCCGATGTGATCGATCTCTCCATGGCACCATGCTCCGGGGGAACCTGTCAGCCTGATATCGCGACAATGTGGCATGCGCTTCGAGGAACTGATTACGACCTGGACGTGGATATCGATAAAGTCATGGAAGCCGAAGAGGTTTTCAAGGATTGCATGAAAGATTATTTTATGCCGCCCGAAGCAAAAGCCGTCGAACCGATCATCCCGTGGTCACCCATGCCGGGCGGCGCGCTGACGACTAATTCCCAGATGATGCGTGACAACAATATCATGGACCGTTTTCCTGAAATCGTGGCGGCTATCGGCGAAGTTGTGCGCCTGGGCGGATTCGGAACCTCTGTCACTCCCGTAAGCCAGTTTTATTTCCAGCAGGCTTTCAATAACGTAATGCTCGGCAAATGGACCAGGATCGCGGAAGGTTACGGCAAAATGGTTCTTGGGTATTTCGGAAAAACTCCGAAAGCTCCGGACCCGGAAATCATGAAAATCGCGTCAGATCAACTGGGCCTCGAACCCACGACAGAAAACCCGCTTGACCTGCTTGAAGGAAACCCTGAAAAAGGGCTGGCCCCGGCCAGAAAAAAACTGGAAGAAAACAACCTTGAAGTTACTGATGAAAATATATTTATTGTGTCCGCCTGTGGCGACAAGGGGGTCAAATACCTTCTCGGTATGGGCACGATCGGTGTCCGGAAAAATATGACGCCAGAATCCTCAACTGAAAAACAGGGTGCCACAGACGGGTATACCATTACCGTGAACAACAACAAATATGCCATCAGGCTTGACGGCGACAAGGCGGTTGTAAACGGGGTAACCTATCACATAGATATTTCCGACAAGTATGAAGAAATAACAGCTTCTTCCGCGCTACGTGAAAAAATATCTGTAACAGCTCCGATGCCGGGCACGATAGTCCGCCTGATGGTCTCAGAAGGAGCTTCCGTAAAGACGGGCGACCACCTTCTTGTCCAGGAGGCCATGAAGATGGAAATGGTGGTCAATGCTCCCTCGGACGGAACCGTCACCGGCATCTCTATATCTGTCGGCGATCAGGTAAAAACCGACCAGGTACTACTTTACATTGGCTGACTGTTACGGAAAATAAATATTGCCCTGTTTTTCATCGCCCTGCAAAGACAGGCGAAAGGTGTTGACCGTCAATATGCTGAGAGACAGATCGTTCGGGCCCGGGCTTGTTCTGCTCCTTGTTCTCATCACGATTTTCAGTATGTCTCTTTGCCCTGTTCCTGCTTTCTCTGATGAGAATCCATCGTCGGCTGACGCCGAAAAAAACTCCGACAAGGCAACTATTTCAAACAAGTTCGTTGAGTTATGGAAATCAACCGGGATTTACTCGTTTTTCGAAGGTTTTTCCGAACTTACAGGCAGGCCAGACGGGGAAAACACCGGGATACCATTGGGATTAGGCCAGGTACTGATGATTGCCCTGAGCTGCATTCTTATCTATCTGGCAATCCACAAGAAATTTGAACCTCTCCTGCTGCTTCCCATCGGCTTTGGGGGTATTCTTGCCAACATCCCCATAGCTGCCATTGCGGGCCCTCAGGGTTTTCTCGGGATGCTCTATGCCTTCGGTCTCCAGACCGGCCTCTTTCCCCTCCTGATCTTTATGGGAGTAGGCGCCATGACAGATTTCGGCCCCCTTATCGCCAACCCGAAAACCGCTCTGCTGGGAGGCGCCGCGCAGTTTGGTATTTTTACGACTCTTATAGGCGCCCTGTGGATCTCCGGTACTTTTGAAGGAATCGACTTCTCTATCCAGGACGCTGCCGCTATCGGTATTATCGGCGGAGCGGACGGTCCGACTGCTATCTTCCTGGCCGGAAAGCTCGCTCCGGATCTCATGGGCGCTATCGCGGTGGCAGCTTACTCCTACATGGCACTGGTTCCGATCATCCAGCCTCCTATCATGAAATTGCTCACAACAAAAGCCGAACGCGCAATCGAGATGAAACAACTCAGGGAAGTAAAGACGATCGAAAAGATCATCTTTCCTCTTATAGTCCTTGGGCTCTGCATTCTGCTTCTTCCCGGCGCGACCCCCCTTATAGGCATGCTTATGTTCGGCAACCTGCTCAGAGAATCCGGCGTAGTAGAGAGGTTATCCCACACCGCGGCCAACGAATTGATCAACACAATCACAATTCTTCTGGGATTATCCGTCGGATCCAAACTGGCCGCGGAACAATTCCTTAACCCTGAAACCCTGGGCATCCTGAGCCTCGGTCTGTTTGCGTTTGCCATAGGCACTGCAGGCGGCATATTTCTGGCCAAGCTGTTAAATGTGTTCAGCAAAGAAAAGATCAACCCTCTCATAGGCGCCGCCGGCGTATCGGCCGTCCCAATGGCAGCCCGTGTAGTAACCGATGTGGGGTTGAAAGAAAACCCGCGCAACTTCCTGCTCATGCACGCTATGGGGCCCAATGTAGCAGGAGTCATCGGTTCTGCCGTTGCCGCGGGCATTCTCCTTACGCTTTGCGGATAAATACCTGTTCACTGTTTCTATCCACCACGGATTTTCTTTTCATTTACCGGGCAAGTTGCTATATTCAGCCCTTCGGCGTGACAGACCCTTTAATGGAGGCCAAATATGTTCCAGGAATTCTTTCAAAAAACATTCTATAACAACACAATGACAGATTACGTTTACTCCCTTATAACCGTCCTTGTCGGCATAGCGATCATCCTGGTGTTCAAGAATATCGTACTCGGCCGGCTCAAAGCCTGGGCAAAACGAACTTCTACGGATATAGATGATTTTTTAGTCATCAACATCCGAAAACTTTTGCCGCCCTTTTATTACAGCGCTTTCTATCTGGGTATCCGCCGGCTCGAACTTGGTTCGGGCTTTGTGAATATCCTCCGCATCGCCAGCCTGATCATAATCACTGTATTCTCAGTACGTTTTGTCCTCTCATTGATTGCCTTCTCCCTGGAAAGCTACCATTCGAAGAAAAAACCCGACATCGCCGGGAAACACGCGGTCAAGGGCATGTTAACCGTTATAAGGCTTATTGTCTGGTCCTTCGCCCTGATTATCCTCCTGGACAACCTCGGCGTTGAAATCACAGCTCTCGTTACCGGCCTCGGGATCGGCGGTATCGCAATCGCCCTGGCAGCACAGGCTGTACTTGGAGATTTGTTCAGTTATTTTACGATCTTTTTCGACAGGCCATTCGAGATCGGTGATTTCATAATCATAGGAGAGTACCAGGGCACGGTCGAACATATAGGGATCAAGACATCAAGGATAAGAAGCCTGAGTGGTGAAGAACTTGTTTTTTCCAACACCGACATTACAAATTCAAGGCTCAAAAACTATCGGCGGATGAAGAGACGCCGCGTTGCATTCCAGATCGGCGTGACATATGACACAACGGTCGAGCAGCTCAAAGCGATACCAGGCATCATCCAGAAAATAATCGGATCAATAAATGAAACAACATTCGACCGCTGTCATTTTTTCTCGTTCGGTGATTTCAGCCAGGACATCGAGACTGTCTACTTCGTAGAGGACAGGGACTACACAAAATATATGAACGCCCAACAGGAGATCAATCTGAGGATCAGGGAGGAGTTCGACAGCAGGGGGATTGAGTTCGCGTTCCCGACACAATCTCTGTATATCAAGAACCCGGACACGTCAATATGATTTTCTGGCAGAAAAAGCGGGGCCCTGAAGAGGGAGACCCCACTGACACCCCACTGAGCGATAAATCAATGCGGCGATCCGGAAGTATACTCTGGGTCACTGATCAATGACTTTTATCTCCGATGTCAGCTCTATCGCTTTTGTGTAGAGAGCGCTGACTCCACAGTAGCGTTCTTCAGAGAGGCTGACCGCTTTTTTCAATTTGTCCATCGGCAGGTCTTTCCCTTTGAATTCGTACGTTATATGCATTTTGCGGTAATACCTTGGATGCTCGTCGGTCAGTTCTCCTTCGACCTTTACATGGAAGTCTTTTACTTCGACCCGCATTTTTTTCAGAATGGAGATCACATCCATCCCTGTACAGCCACCGAGCGCAACAAGCATGAACGGCTTGGGCCTTGGGCCCTTATCTTCACCGCCCGCGCTGCTGTCAGCATCCAGTATTACCTCATGCCCGTCAAAAGATGCTTTGAACGACATCTTGCTATTCCAGGCTACGTCAACCGTTGTTTTTGCCATCGTATAACCTCCTGTCCATATAATCTCACCAAAGACGTATATTTGCCATAATATAATTTTTCTCGGGCCAGGCTATTGTGGGCCCCGAAATATGGGACGGACAAGACCGGTTTGTTTTTATTACACCGGCGTCCTTCCCCCCCATTCCCAAAACATCGCCTGCTGAAATAACTCGAAAACCCGGATATTTTTTGTGTCATAACCTTCCTTCTCCAAGTCTAATTGTCAGAGGGTTTGGAATTAATAGCCCCCAGTGTCATAAAAACAAATCTATTTTTTGTCATCGGTAACAGGGAGGTTCGAGATGAATTGCTTTAAATCCGTTTTTTTTCTGTCGCTGGTCGTTGCCATTGCCATGGCCCCGGCAGAAGTACAGGCGCAGAAGATTCTATCCGGTACGATCAACACGAATACGACCCTGACGACATTCGGGGGACGTATCTACGAGGTAACAGGCACCGTCTCCGTCTATAACGGGGCGGTCCTTACAATCAACCCCGGTGTCGTCCTCAAATTCGCCTCCAACGCGAACCTGTATATCAATAACGGAGAACTTATAGCAATCGGCAAGAACGAGCCCGATTCCCTTATCTATTTCACCTCGATCAAGGATGACAATGTCCCGCCTCCGGGAGACGACACTAACGGCGACGGCAACTCGACATACCCGGATAACGAGGACTGGGGCGGAATCGTGTTTTACGACGATGCCCTCGATTCGAGTATTTTGCAATACTGCAATATCCATTTCGGAGGCAATTACAACAACGGCATAATCAGATGCATCGATTCAAGCCCAACTATTGAGAATTGCGATATCTTCGCGGGCTACTACGGAATAAAATGCACGGGGGTATCGGAACCCCAGTTGAGAAACACTGTCATAAACGCAATGATCGATTGTCCCGTCGCTATCGAGATCACGTCGAATCCCGAATTCGACAATCTCGCCTTCGAATCTGTCTCCGACAACGGATTCGACGCGATCGGGATCCTCGGTGGAACACTGACCGGGACAAACCGCCTCAGCATCAGGGGCGCGCAACTCGGCCCGACAACGATCGACAACCTCGTTTATATACTGCTCGAAGATGTAACGATCGCGTCGGGCGGAACCCTGAGCATCCAGCCCGGTGTGGTGATCAAGCCCAAGCAGAGCACTGATATCTTCGTCGAAGGCACTCTGAACATGGCCGGAACGAGCGACCCGGACAGCCAGATAGTCATCACATCCTTCAAGGATGACAATTACGGAAACCCGAACGATACGAATAATGATGGATCCATAACAGCCCCGGATATAGGCGACTGGGGACAGATCGAGTTCAGGGACGGAAGCTCGGGCAATGTCTCCTATTCGGTTATCAGATTCGGCGGCTATACCACAGAAGCGATGCTCAGAACGTATAATTCGAGCCCGACGATTATTCTCAACACGATCTCCGACAGCTACTTCGGGGTAGAACTCGGCGGATTGTGTAATTCCGCTATGCTGGGCAACTCTATAAGCAACTGCACTTATACTCCGATACTGATGTCTGTCTCTGCGGACCCCATCTTTTCGGGGAACACATTTACCAATAACGGCGTCACAGCGCTGGGAATCATAGGCGAAACGGTGGGCACCAACTCGGTACTGAAGGTACGTACGGTCGCCGGCTACGACAACATAACCTACTGGCTGGAGAACAACCTGATAATGTCGCTTGGCGCCAAACTGCGGATAGAGCCGGGAATCGTTTTCAAGTTCAGAAGCACCGGGCCATATATTCGGATCGAGGGTGGCTTGAAGGCCGATGCCACTGCAGACAGCATGATCTACTTCACCTCGCAGTACGACGATATTGTCGGGAATCCTGCAGATACGGAAGGCAATGGAACAGCCACTACACCTTCAACAGAAAACTGGAGAAACATCATATTCGAGTCGACGTCCGATGACGGATACAGCATCCTCGATTACTGCTCGATATCGTACGGAGGGCGTCACTCGAGTGACAACTATGTAGGTGCGATCCGCTGCACGAGCGCTTCCCCTGCCATCACGAACTGCCTTTTCAGCACGAACGACACGGGGATAAGAACGGAGGGTAACTCCGCTCCGCTCATACAGGATAACGATTTCTTCAACCATGAATATATTCCACTGGCAACTTCGGTCCTCGCTGATCCGGACTATGTCGATAACACTTTCAATCAGAACAACCGGCACGCGGTCGGGATCCTGTCGGAGACAATTTCCCAGAACGCGAGACTGGAAAGGATCGAGGTTGGCGGGCCTCCCCATTTCCCTGAATACTTCCCCTATATACACCTCGGGACCCTGACGATCGGCTCCGGTTCGATCCTCACCGTGGATCCCGGCGTCGTTGTCAAGCTGGAGAGTGTCATCAGAGCGATAGATGTTAACGGCGGACTCATCATGGAAGGAAAACCGGAGCCTGACAGCCTTATTGTATACACATCGGTAAAGGATGATTCCTACGGCGGCGATTCCAATGTTGACGGTTCTGCCACATCCCCGGCAGAGGGGAACTGGGGCGGAATCCGTTTCAGAAGTACTACAATGACCGACGACGCGAGGATATCGTACTGCCTCTTCAGGTTTGGCGGCAGCTCCACTTATAAGGTAATTGATTGCCAGTCTGCCTCGCCCACCATCAGCAACAACGAATTCGAGATCAATACATGGGCGCTCTGGATCCAGAACGCCTCGAATCCTGTCGTTGAAAACAACCTCTTCAGACTGACGGGACGCCTGCCGGTTTCGAAATCTGTTCTTGCCGAACCGACCTTCTCGGGCAACGCGTATGACAACAACGCCTACGACGCGCTCGGACTGATCGGCGAGAATATCGCACAGGACCTGACCCTGAAAACGTGGGATCTCGCCGGATACACTAACATCACCCGTATACTGGTCAAAGGAGAACTGAACATCAACCTGGGTTCCAAGCTCACGATAGAACCCGGCGTGGTGATCAAAATGGGAGCGCGATACCCCTATAACGTCTTTGCTAATTCTATTAATGTCGAAGGAGGATTCGAAGCGATCGGTACTGACATCGAGCCGATCGTATTCACATCGCTGCTCGATGACACGCATGGCAATCCACTCGACACGAACGCGGACGGAGCCCTCACAACGCCGAGATATAACGATTGGAAGGAAATCGAATTCAACGATATCAGTACCGATTCGCTGAATACGCTGGAGTACTGCAAGCTCTGGTATGGCGGAGATGCTAATCTGGGGGCCGTGAACATCATCTCCTCTTCTCCGTCGATAAGACACTGCGATTTCTATGATAACAATTATTACGCTATCAGGATGAGCGGCACATCCACTCCCTCGATCGATACCTGCACATTCGATTATCACCGGAGGACCCCGACGGTGATGTCGCTTATGAGCAATCCGTCATTTGCCGGGAACCATTTCCTCGAAAATAACGAGTATAACGCCCTCGGCATCCTCGGTGAGACCCTCGCCCAGGACGCGCTCTGGAAGAGAAGAAACGTCGCCCAGACGGAGAACATCCCCTACGTCCTGGTTTCCAATCTAACCGCGGGGCTCAGTTCGATCCTGAGGATCGAGCCGGGAGTTGTCATCAAACCACTCGCTTCGACAAAAATCACTATCAAGAGGGGACTGATCGCCGAGGGAAAAGCCGATCCCGAAAGCCTGATCGTATTCACCTCGGCTCTGGACGATTTCTACGGAGGGGATACGAACAACGACAGCACCTTGACCGACGGCTTCGACCAGAGATGGTATTATATACAGATAGACAACGAAGCGATCGACGACAGCGTAAGGTTCGATTACTGCGTGTTCCGTTTCGCGTACAACAATACCAGTTACGGAGCTCTCAACATCACTAACGCGAATCCCCAGATCGATCACTGTATCTTCGCGAACAATGGTAACGGCATCAATTACCATGGCGCTGCCGGAGATCCGACAAAAGGCAGGGTCGAGAACAGCGACTTCCTCGACAACACTTACTACGGGATCAAGAATACGGGGATGAGTTTCGTCGTGTGGGCGCAGGGATGCTGGTGGGGACATGATACCGGGCCATACGATCCATCCGACGATACAGGTTCAGGTGGCTGGTACAACCCCGAAGGACTGGGAGATCCGGTAACCGACATGGTCGACTACTCCGGCTGGCAGACTAACGGCGTCCAGAACTACCTGCTCGGCGACGTCAGCCTCAACGGGGAAATCAGGGCATATGACGCATCTCTCGTTCTTCAGCATGTGGCGATGCTTATCACACTCTCCCCCCTGCAGCAGGAAGTAGGAGACGTAACCTGCGAAGCGGGCGTTTCAGCTCTCGATGCATCATACATCCTGCGCTACGTCGCTGGATTGATCTCGTATTTCCCATGCGCGTTCAACAACATAGAGACGCTGCCCGGGCCCCTTGCCTTCAATGAGATCAACGAGGAGTTCCCCGGCATGGAACCGGGCGATTTTCAGGTATCGATCCCTGGATTTTCACTTGAACCGGGAGGAGCCGTCACAGTTCCGATCGATGTTTCGGGCCACGGCGACCTGCTCGGGCATGAATACAGGATCGCTTTCGATCCGGCCCAGATAACGATATCTGATGTGCAGCTGACCGAATTTGCCGATGCAGCGATGCTTGTATGGAACGCTACGGAAAGCGGTGAACTGAGGGTCGCTCTCGCTTCCACCGAGATCCTTCCCGTCGAGGCGGCGGTCGAGATCACCATTGAAGCTGCTGATTGCCTCGAGGAGAACGAAGCGATCCCGTTCGACTTCGTGTTCGTAAGGCTGAACGAGCAGGAGCTTACCGCTCTGGCCGTTTCGGAAGGCGGGAACGGTCCGTCATCCGATCTGCCCTCCGCGTTCAGGCTCAAGCAGAACTATCCCAATCCGTTCAACCCGAACACAGTGATCTCATACTCGATCCCGGCAAGCGCCGGCAACAGCGTACATGTGAGCTTGAGAATATACGATGTCGCGGGGCGCCTCGTGCGGACCCTGGTAGACGCGGATGAAGCGCCCGGGACCAGGCAAGCTGTCTGGAACGGTCTGGACAACACGGGCAATTCGGTTGGAAGCGGAGTCTATTTCTACCTGATCGATGCTGGAAACTTCAAACAGTCCAGAAAGATGATTCTTGTAAGGTAACCGGTGGCTGGCTTATCAGAACCAGCTGGAAAGGAGAAAATCATGCTGGCCACAATGATTCGAAAAAACATAAAAACAGTGGCAATACCGATCATGGCGCTCTGCATGCTGATCGGTCCGCTGACAGGCAGTGCCCGGGCAGTGGACGTCGATCTCGGAGACGCCTCAGGAACGGTCGGCGATATTGTGACCGTCGCCATAACAACCGGGGACCTGACGGGGCTCGATGTCTACTCATACGAGCTGACGATAACATGGAACGCGAGTTACGCGACCGCTCTCGACGCCCAGGTCACCGGCACCATCACGGAACCATGGGGAGCTGTAACATTCAACAGCCAGCCCGGCAGGGTGGATATCGCCGCCGCCGGGATCGCGCCGCTTTCGGGTAGCGGAACACTTATCGAGATCCGGTTGCAGTTAGGCCCGACCGGATACAACACGACCATATATCTCGACGAGTTCATGTTCAACGAGGGCGATCCACCGGCGACGACGACTGATGGATACCTGACGATAAGCGCGTTGCCGACGATCTATATCTATCCCAACTCAGGAGAAGTCCTCGTCGGGGATAGCCTCTATTTCTATACTACCCACGGAACACCTCCTTATACGTACGGGACAACAGACGAGCTTATCGGGGATTTCGCCGCTACCGATTATCTAAAGGGAATAGCGCCCGGATCGGTCTACGCTTTTGTCGAGGATGATAACGGAATTACCGACACGACCACCGATCTTATCTACGTACGAGCGATAGGCCTCTCGGCAGGAAACGAATCGGGCTATCCCGGGCAGACGATAAACGTACCGATATCGATCACCGATCCGGTTCCCTATAACGTCAAATCGGCCGAATTTTCTCTCGATTTCAACGATCTTTATCTCACAGCCATCGGCACGGTGGACGCGGGGACAGTCGCTGAAACGGCGGGATGGTTGCCATCGGTATTCAGTATCACCGATGACAGGATTACAGTCTCCATGGCAGGTACGGCCGATCTTGCCGGCCCTGGAGTCCTCGTCTATATCCAGTTCCTCGTCAATTACACATCCTATTCGCACGGTGTTAATCTTGACCCGGCCGACGGACTTTTCAACGAGACCTATCCGTCCCTGAACATCCAGGGGGAACTGTATGTAAACGCCTTTCCAGCATTCACTATCTATCCTGATAACGCGACTATAGTCGTGGGAGACCTGGTCGATTTCTATACGACGGGGTCGGTGACACCACCGCTCAGCTGGGGGTTGACCAATCCCGCCACAGGCGACATCGACGCGAACGGCGACCTTACCGCGCTCGCTTCGGGAACGACGAGGGTTTTTCTCGTCGACGATATCGGAGCGACCGATACGACAGGTGTCATTTCCATATGCGATCTTTATCTTGTCGTTCCGGATGTAACAGTGCATACGGTATTCCCCGATGCGGTACCGATAACGCCGGACCGCGACGTGGACGGGATGGATATCTACAGCTATGAACTGATCTTTTCTTTCGACGCGGCTGACGTAATGGTAGAAAGCATAACGACGGCGGGAACCCTTACCGAGAGCTGGTTCACGCCCGTAATAAACACGTCGAATCCGGGCGAGCTGTTTATCGCGCATGCCGGAAGCACACCGCTTTCCGGCTCCCTGCCGCTGATCATCGTCAATTTCGAGGGGATCCCTGGCCAGGAAGGACAGCATACGAACCTCGAAATAACAAATATACTGTTTAACGAGGGAGAACCCTGCGCCCTGCCCCTGAACGGCGAACTCAACGTCGTCACCGGCACCGAGGGCGTCAGGATACCCGCGATCAGGCTCGAGCAAAACTATCCCAATCCGTTCAATCCGTGGACGAAGATACGTTACAGCGTGTCGGAGAATGGATGGGCCAGGCTCCAGGTGTTCACGCCGGGCGGCAGGCTGGTTACCACCCTTGCGGACAGGATGCATGACGCGGGGATAATGTACGAGGTCAACTGGGACGGCACGAACAGCACCGGGGACAGGGTAGCGAGCGGCATCTACCTCTATCTCCTCACGGATAAGGGCCGGATGCTGTCGAGAAAAATGATACTTCTGAGGTGACACCAGCTCGAGCGTGACTTATTGTCTGTATACTGAAGGACTGGCTAACGAATCGGGCTTGAGGTTTTTTCTGATTCTGGCGGAAAGAATCGTCTTCTTCAGCCGAATCGACTTCGGCGTGATCTCGACCATCTCATCGTCGCGGATGAAGTTAAGGGCTTTTTCTATCGTTATCGGCTTGACTGGAGTCAAGATTACGGCATCGTCCTTTCCAGACGCTCTCATATTCGACAGCTTCTTTTCCTTCGCCTGGTTGACGTTAATATCGTTATACCTGTTGTGCTCTCCGACGATCATTCCCTCGTAACCCGGATCGCCCGGCTTCACGAACAGCCGCCCACGCGCCTCGAGGTTAAAGAGCGCGTAGGCCACGGCCTTGCCCGGCCTGTCGGCGACTATCGACCCGGTGAAACGAATATTGAAATCGCCTCTGTACTCCTCGAATCCGGCGAAATACGAGTTCATCACGCCGGTCCCCTTCGTGTCGGTGAGAAACTCATCCCGATATCCTATCAGTGCCCTTGAAGGGGCCGAAAATTCGACTCTGACCCGGCCGTTGCCGTCGTGAATCAGGTCCGTCATCCTGGCCTTGCGTAGCGCCAGCTTCTCGGTGACAGCACCGAGGAACTCTTCCTGGCAATCGACGAACAGGCGTTCAATCGGCTCGAGCCGCTTTCCTTTTTCATATTTATATATGACATGCGGGCGCCCCACGCAGAACTCGAATCCTTCCCTTCTCATTGTCTCGATCAAAATAGCCATCTGAAACTCTCCGCGTCCTTTTACGATAAAACTTTCCCGCTCGCGGTCTTCCTCCATCTGAATCGCGACATTCATCAGGGTCTCCTTGAAGAGACGATCACGTATCTTCGTAGACTGTACGAAACGGCCCTCCTGGCCGCTGAACGGGGAATCATTGATCGTGAATCGCATCGAGATAGTCGGTTCGTCGACAGTGATTCGTTCCAGCGCTTTTGGATGTTCTCTCGTACAGACAGTATCACCGATCTTGACGTTATCGATCCCGGCGAGGACCACGATATCACCCGCAGCGGCGGATTCGGCCGGCCTGTAAGACATACCCTCGTACTTCTGAAGTTTCGTCACCTTGAGCGGAATATACTCGCCTTTTTCATTTATACAGACGAGCAACATGTTCGAACTGACTGTGCCATTGATGATTTTTCCCACCGCGAGCCTGCCGAGGTAATCCGAATATCCGAGATCGGAGACGAGCATCTGGAACGGCTCTTCCGGATCGTAGACCGGGGGTGGGATCTCGTCGATGATCGTATCAAGCAGCTGGTGAATATTATCTGTTTCTTCTTCCAGTGTCCTTTTGGCGATCCCGTCGCGGCCGATTGCGTAGAGGATCGGGAAATCGAGCTGATCGTCGTCGGCGCCGAGGTCTATGAAGAGATCGTAGATTGCGTCGAGCACCTGGCCGGGTTGCGCGTCCTTCCGATCGATCTTGTTTACCACGACGATGACCTTGAGTCCCGCTTCAAAAGTCTTTTTCAGAACAAAGCGTGTCTGCGGCAGGGGCCCTTCGGACGCGTCTACAAGAAGAATGGCGCCATCGACCATCGAAAGGGCTCTCTCCACTTCAGCACCGAAATCGGAATGCCCCGGTGTATCGATGATATTTATCTTCACGCCTTTCCAGGCCACCGAACAATTCTTGGCAGTGATGGTGATGCCGCGTTCGCGCTCGAGGTCCATATTGTCCATTATCCGTTCGTCCACAACCTGCCCTTCGCGGAGAAGGCCGCTCTGCCTGAACATGGCGTCCACGAGCGTGGTCTTGCCATGATCCACGTGGGCGATTATCGCGATATTCCTGATATTTTTATTCTCAGTAGTCCTGCTCATAAAACAACTCCGAACATTACCGGCTCCCTGGCCGGCAATACCTGATGAAAACATCAATCCATTTCCCGGGGAAAGGAGTGGCTGGCGATCCAGGTTTGCCGAAAGATATGCTGTTACGGACATTTGTCAACAGAGAATGGAGCTTCGGGAGGTTTATCTCAAGGACAGCGCGCCCGCTCGCGTTGCCGGTGGTCTGCCGCGTCGGGTGAGCCCCCGGGTGTCGCGGGGGGGGGGGGGGGGTGGGGGGGGGTCGG
>CBDUUV010000005.1:0-47278 GCA_965370495.1 uncultured bacterium | reverse complement strand
CCATTATATGCCCAATAACCTCCCCAAAAAATGCGGTGGAAATGTGGTGTTTTCCCCCCCCTAAAAAAACGACTCGATTCTTGCGAAAGTGGAAGCGTTTATCAGGCTTTCATAAAAGTATACTTTTGAAAAAAAAGACGATTCGGAGCCAAAATTGATTATCGCCGATTGTGGAAGCACCTGGACAAAGATACTCGACACTGGCTCTGGTGAACTGGAGGTCATCCAGACGAGGGAGATGGTCCGGCGTGAGGGTCTTATTTTCGATATCGCAACAGGCCACAGCGCAAGAAAAAGATGCAGAATCTTTCGTAATGAACTCATATCTCTGGCCGAGGGAGCATTGTCGATGGTCGAGGAAAAAGATTTTTCGGTAGTCGATGTAGGGGGCAGGGACGTGAAGTATGTAAGCTTCGCCGGCAGGAAAGTCAGGAAGCTGGACTGGAACCTCGCGTGTGGTTCTTCTACAGGCGCTACGATCGAGTTGCTTGGCAGCTACTACGAAGTAGATTTTGATGATCTCCCCGCCTCTGATAAATGGATAAATGTCACGTGTGGTGTCTTTGGTATGGAAAAAGTGCTGGAGCATGTTTCCACAGGGACCCCGGCAGAGGAGTCTGTCGCCATGTTCCTGCATGGAATGGTAAGGAACATATACGATTTTACCGGAAGGCCGGAGTTTCTCTACCTGTCGGGAGGGTTCTGCGACAACAAGTGTTTCTTGAAAACTTTCGAGAAGTATTGTAGCGTCAAAGCGCTTGGCAGGACGGTACCGCTTGAGGGGTTGAGAGTGGGGCATTTCCCGGCGGAGAGTGAATTTCCGGCGAACAGGAAGGCAGAAGAATGAAATCGTGGAAGATCGTTTATTTCGCGTTGGCTCTGATCATATCATTTTTCGCCGTTTCTTGTAAAAAGATAGTGCCGTCGTTGATAGACCTTCCTGATACCAGGCTGTCGCGCGGTGCCGGAATAGACATCAATGCGCGGTTTCTCTCCGATACGGAAGAGCTGAAATACCATTTCAAGTCATTCCTGCCTGATTCGGGTATCGTGCCGGTCCTGGTCGGTATTAGAAATAACGACATTGTTTCCTTTCGTATCCACAGTATGAACTCGCTCGATCTGCGGGATGAGTTCAATGGGTTCTCGCTTCTGATAAATGGCGAAGAAGTATTTCCTCTGCATCCGGCCGGGGTGGTCGAAAAGATCAGGGGGGCTGGAAAGGTGGAGGAATACAGGAAATACGGCAAAAAAGATATCGCGGCCGGAGCCGTGTTTCCTCCTCTTGGCGCCTATTACGCGTGGAAGGGATTCAAGGAGTACAGGGAGTTTCGGCCCATGGTCAAAGCATCCCTCTTTCCTGCCCTCTACAGTGGTATGTTTGAACCCCTGGTTCTCGAGCCGGGAGACGAGGTCAACGGGTACCTCTATTTCCTCGTCAAGCCGGAGGATGTTCCTTATGTAACCAGAGAGATTGAGATCGTCAGATTGAACAAAAAGAAAACAGGATTTGTTCATCATTTCAAGAAAACGAACAGTGTCGATTTCATGTTGACCGCACGGCTTTCGGTTACGGAGACAGTTTCTTTGCGGGAAAGCGATTCCTTTCCGGCAAATGACTCTTTATATGCCGACCAGGCCTTCTTTTGCAGGACAACAGCCGGGATAGCGGGCAGTGAAGACGAAACATCCGGTTTTCCCTGGAAGCTGTTCACAATATCAAGCGATTCAGAAAAAGCTTCCCTTTCCTGTACAAGTGAAAAAGATTCCGGCGCGGGAGTAGCCGGCAGAATGCACAGGGTGAAAATCTTCGGGGGGAAAAGCGCCACGATAGTCGATGCCGTACAACGAAATGATCTTTGCGCATGCGCGATTAATTTCAAGCGCAAGTCACAGGCGTATATCCTGCGGACTTCGAATGGTTCGCCGGAGGTTGTTACTACAAGTGATTATGACAGGCAACTGAAAAAGATATTTCTTCTCGAGCATGGGTTTCTTGCAGTGACGGAGGATGGTTTCTGTTATTTTGAGCGGTATGACAGTAGCTGCAGGACGGTCTATAAAAAACTTGGAAATGATCTGCGCGATGCTGCTTTTTCTTCGGGAGGAAAGCTCCTTGTGTTCAGCGGCAGGAAGATAGATGAATTCGGAACGGCCGGTGATGACCTGCTGAAACACCTGCGCCGTAAGGGATTGCCGGGAGCAGACCGAAGAGTTGTAGGACAGCTCGGCAACATGATCATCCTCGTCCACAGCGGCAAGGGTGTGGCCGGCGATACGCTTGTGTCTTTTGATTCCGGACAACTGGAAGAAACAGCCAGGATGCCTTTCAGCGGAATGGTCCAGGCCGCGGAAATACACGCAGGCGGAATACTTGTACAGTTGGATGAGGGGACGATCATCGATCTGGCTCCTCTGGATGATGGAAATTTCCGGATACACGAAAGCGCCTGGCTGCCTGTCAGGATCCTTGCCGCCAGAAAAAGCGGTGGGATAATGACAGCTGTTACAGAAAGCGGGAATCTGGTTCGCAGAGTGATTAACGACCTGCTTCCTCAACCGGGCGCGGGCCTGGCCGGCAAGATATTTACAACACCGGTTGGAGTCACTGCTACGGTATTACCTGGTGGCGTCCCCAGCAGCCGAAAATGACCTGATTGGCAGAGTTGGAATCTCGATGAAAAAGAAGCATGCGGATATAGAAGATATGCTGGTTACCTTCTCTGATCATATTACCGGCAATTATCCGGAACCGGAACAGTTCCATGAGAATCTCGCGAAGCTTCTCGAAGCGAAGAAGGAGCGAATGAGTGAATCTGAATATATTGATTCACTCGAAAGAAACATCGTATTTCTGAGCGACCTGGTGGTCGCAGGAGAGGCGTTTCTGGAGGAACTGCTTGGGCGGATAAACGATGAGGTGCCCATTGATGTGAAGGTTGGCAGGGTGCTCGAAGAGATCGAGAATGATGTGCGAAAGAGTACACGCGAGCGGTACAGGGAGATATTCCTGGAGGACGGCTCGGATGAGTTCGGTGAGCTCCTTACCGCAAAAAGTGAGGGGGGCGGGCAGTATTCCGAAAAACTGGAATTCAACTATTTTTTTCTAACGACCCAGAGAATGATGCTTCTCGAGTTCTTCAATGTGATTTCCGCCATCAGGAAGGAATATATCATTGGCCGCGTCGACTCGGCCGCTCCAGATCATGTTATAAGCCATATCAGGATGACGGCGAACTTCTATCTGGGGAATATAGGCGTTGGAGAGATCGTAAAAGGGGGAAAAAAAGTAACATCTTGAAATAGTTTTCGAAAAGCGGTAAATTCTTCGTGTAGAAAGATCAGGTCGTTGCCGAAAGAGAGCCGGCCTGGCGCAGTGAGAATGAACCAGGGGTACCGAAGGGGGTTCGAATTGAATTCCAGCAATATGATAACCGCTGAAAAAATACTGTCATTTTCATCGAAAGATACGTTGCGGCGCATTGGCAGGATAATGGCTTTTGTGGTCTTTACGGCTATCGGCGCCCAGCTGGCCATCCGCCTGCCGTATACTCCGGTTCCTGTTACGATGCAGACGCTTTTTGTCGTTCTGGCCGGCATTGTCCTTGGTCCGCGCGATGGATTCTACGCGATGCTTTCATACATCGCCGTTGGTGTCGCCGGGGCGCCGGTCTTTGCGAATTTTACATTCGGCCCTGTTATCCTGGCTGGCACGACCGGTGGCTATCTTCTTGCTTTTCCCATGGCAGCATTGATGGCTGGAGGGATCTGCGGGATGCTTGGTGGCAGGAGACCTGCGATTCTTGCTGGTGTTGCATCCGGAACGGCTCTGATCCTGATATCAGGAACTCTCTATCTGTCGCTGCTTACCGGGCTCTCTTTCGCGAAAGCCGCAGCGTTGGGGCTGACGCCGTTTCTGGCGGGTGCCCTGGTCAAGACTCTGGCTGCCGTGATGATCGCCGGCAGGCGGAAGTAACAGGTTTTATCAAACAACAGAAGATTACAAGGGGGGGCCTTGAACCAGGGCTCCTGAAACTGTCGCCGGATGAATATTGACGGGGCACAGGCATATTTGATTGCCATTTAAGGGGGAACAAAGCCGTACAATATTATGTTTGATTATCTGAAATTGATATATTTTTTACTTAGACCAAAGACCGTATTTGTCAGAAAGCGATCCGGGGCTTTGGGTGATGATTTATTGATGAGCCTGGTGCTGCCAGCCCTGAAAGAAAAATACCCGCAACACAAGATTATTATTGAAGCCCGGTGGAAAGAACTTTTTGAAAATAACCCGAATATAGACTGGGTAACAGATAAACATATTAAAACCACGAAAAGGCACCTTATCCCGGGATATCTCATAGATCGAAATACAAAAGAATCGATTTACCTCCAGTTAATGAAATCGATCGGATTCAACGAGTCAGCCTGTCCCCGACTATTTCTGGCAAAGGATGAGATCGATGATTCCAGAATAAGATTTAACACGCCATATATCGCGATCTGCCCTTCCGGTAAACAGAAATTCAGTGCGAATATCAAGGAATGGGGGATAGAAAATTTTCAGAAATTAAGAGATATGTTTCCAGAAAAAATTTTTGTACAAATTGGTTTGAAAAATGATGTTTTATTGGAAAATGTCGTTGATGCCCGGGGATTGAAAGCCCGGCAATCCGCCGCGATACTTCACAACGCTGTAATATTTATTGGTTTGGAAGGTGGTTTGATGCATCTGGCAAAAAGTGTGGGAAGAAAGTCATTGATTATATACGGGGGTTTTATAAAACCTGAAATATCAGCTTACCCGGAGAATATAAATATTTCCAATCTGGTAGAATGTTCACCTTGTTTCCACTCTAACCGTAAACACCATGATTGTGAATCGATGAAGTGCATGAAAGAGATCAGCCCGGTTTCAGTGGCTGAAAAACTCAAAATATATTTATCATGGAAATTGTCAGGCAGACAGGCTTGATTTATGAAAACTGAAACATCAACCGGAGAAACAGTAATCCCCGCCGATATTTAAAAGGCATGGCATCGCGGAGCGATTTTCAGGGACGAAACAGCGGCGGCGTATTTATATGGTGATTCATTGTGTGTGCCAGTTCAGTCTTCAGAAGGAAATATGGTGTCGATCAGGTTGGAGCGTTTCAAATACTGCTTTATCAGGACGAGGTCAGGGTGAAAATCTAATTCACCCCAATCGTCCGGCATGCACATCGAATAATTTACAGGATATCCTCTTCCGATGATTTCCTGAATGGCCTCAAGATAAAATACATTGCGATTCTTTTCTTTTCTAACCATTTCTTCCAGGATATTCACGTAGATTTTTGGCCCGTGTCCGGAGAATTTTATGATACCTACAGATTCTCCATTAGCTTCAGAAACAGGTATTTCTTTGCTGACTCTGTGAACCATTCCATCGGAATGAATGATCTTCATGTCATCATCATCATATTTTTTCTTTTCATCTATTACCATGGTAATATGGTCCCGGCTTTTTAACAGATTTTCTATCACTGAAGGACGGAAAATATCATCTCCATTTATTGAAATGAAATCTTCCCGCATGTAATAGCGAGCCATCCATACCGAAATCAGATTATTTGAGCAATCAAAAAAGGGGTTATATACCGTATTGATATTAAAGTCCTGTTCATAGTTTTTGATTTTTGCTTCTATCTGTTCGGCCCGATATCCAACTATTATCGTGATATCTTTGATATTATTTTCTTTTAAACTGTGGAGCTGGCTTTCCAATAAGGTTAATCCATTTCCAATTTCAAGAAGACTTTTTGGAGTGTTTTTTGTCAAAGGGTATAATCTTGAACCTTTTCCAGCCGCTATGATAATTGCTCTCATGTTATTCCCCGCTTTTTTCAATTAACAATTGCGTTATCGTCTTTTCTGAAATTCCATTCTTTTACAGGTGTCTGCCAGTTTCCGTATCGATAAACCAGGTATTCTTCATAATCTTTGGGGATGGAGTATTTATGCCCGTCAAATTCAGTCTTTGTAAATTCTTCGTAATATTGGCAAGGGGCTGATTTCAAGACCGGGTTCCTGGCTCCCACTGTCCAGAAATATTTGCCGTCCTTTTTTGTCTTGATAAATATATCAAGCAGGCTGACACCTTTAAAGAAAAAGAGTTTTCGTGTCTGTATCTTCATCATTCGGATTCTACCCTTTTTAAAAGGTCCTATATCCAGCTTATATGTTCGAATTCGGGTTCTGTAGCCTGCAAGCCAGAGTCTCCATCTGATGGAAAGGAGTTTTTTCGTGAAGTTATCTGTGATTGTTATGTCCAGATCGTTATCCCAGGGGAGCAACCTGCTTTCACGAACGATACCGAGCAGGGTGCCACCTTCCAGAACATAATCGATGTTACTTTCTTCAAAGATTCTACACGTGTCCTTCAGCATTTTTTTTGCAGTCTCTGCCAGTTGTCCGGCCAATTTTAATTTACCAGCCATAATGATTTCATACACCTTTTTAAAGGACACTATGATGCATTATCCCGGCTTTTTATTCAAGTTCAAAGGTTTTTCGGTGTTATCGTTCTTGAAACCGGCATTGATTTGGGATTAAGCGCGTGCGATGACAACATAGTTGCCGGGTTTCCAGGTACGGGGCCGTTAACCCGGGCCTTGACAAATCACTGAAACAGGAATAAAATATAAGTGATATGAAAAGAGATAAAGGGAATATAAGTTGTTGTTGTATCCCGCTTGCATGGCGGTGGTGAAACCTGTGCCCTGATTGTCTTTTCATTGCTCTTTTCTGAGGCGCCACGGATTCTTAGACTGTATGAGAACCCGTGGCGTTTTTGTGTTTATCGGCATGCCCCGGCTGGGGGGGCAGGATCGTGGAACCGACAAGTGGAAATACCGGTTCATTCAAAGGCGTGTTGTTGATTGGTTCCCGGAGACGATTCTGTCGAAGAGTTCCAGCTCTTTCGAGGTTCTTTCATCCCATGACATGAAATGATGCATGGCGAACTCTGACGCCTGTTTTCCCAGGAGTTCGGCCTGGTCCGGATCATTGATCAGTTCCTCGATCTTTTCTGTCAGTTTGCGGATGTTGTTATTTTCTACCAGAAGCCCCGTTTCACCGTCTCTTATGATCTCTGATGTGCCGGCGACATCAAAGGCTATTACCGGCAGGCCGCAGAGCAGGGCCTCACACGGAGGCATGGACATATTCGTCAGTTCATTGGTTCCGACGAAAATATCACACGCCTTCAGCAGGAATGGTATATCATCATACCTGACGGCTCCCGTGAATATGACCTTATCTTCTATTCCAAGCTCGCGGCTCAATATTTCAAGGCTGTTTCTGTCCGGCCCGTCTCCTCCTATCACGACCGCCGTTCTCTCCATAAGCGATTTATCGACTCCGGCCATTGCTTTCAGGAAAAGGTCGACACGTTTCGACCTGACCAGCCGTGAAAAAGTGACAAGCAGGATCTTGCCGGCCGGGAGGCCGAGATCCTTTCGCGCCCTGGCTCGGTCGATCTTGAGGCTGGCCCAGCTCAAGTCCATTCCGTTCGGAAGAAACGTGATCTTTTCAGCGGGTATCCCGTGTTCTACAAGCGCTTCTTTGCCCCTGGTCCCGTCGTTCAGAACAATATAGTAGCCTACCCTGTGTTTCAGCGCGGAGATCTGTTCATGGTTGAACCTTATGTACCGGATCCTGGGAAGGTAGTGATGGTGCAGATACATCACTCCGAAAAGTTTCACCACTACGGGAATCCCGGTCTCTCTCGCGATTTTTTCAAGCGGGTGAAGGGAATAATAGGAATACCCGAGAATAAGGTCCGGTTTGATTTCTTCTGCGAGCTTGCGAAGTACAGGCATCATTTTACGCATGAAAAGGCCTGGGCGAACAAAACGCGAGAGGGGGCCCGGCAGTCGGGATATCGATCTGAACACATTCGGGTACGTATGGTAACGAAGCCCCGGGTGTTTATAGGGATCAATGCCATCCGGCGGCGCGGGAATAAGATAGTCTATCTCCACATTTCTGCCGGTGAGCTTGCGGATAAAATGAAGCTCATCCGGAACGCCGCACCCCTCGCCGAGTGACCACATCTCTTCCCATATCGAAAGAACCAGTATCTTTTTCAGTTTTCTGTTCACCAGCGCTTATTCTCCCGTGATCATCTTCATCTTTTCCAGCATCACTTCAGGCCCGACAAATCCGGTGATCTTCGATCCGGTGACTTCCATGCCGGTTGTGTTATAGAAGATGATCGTCGGAACACCTTTTATACCGAATTCTTTTTTAAAAGCGTTTTCCGCTTCGCCCGCTCTGGTAAGATCCACCTGGAGCGAGACGATCTTTTTCGCTCTTTCAATTACTCTGGAATCACTGAAAGTGTTGTGCTCGAGTTCAATACACGGGATACACCAGTCCGCCGAGAAATCTATCATGACCGGCATCCCCCCCGAGATGGCATCGTCGAATTTTTCTTTTGTAAATGACTCCCATGTTATCCCGGGCTTCACTTCCGCCTGCCTGAACGGGCCGCCCGGCATCGCGAAAATGGTCACTGCCGCGGCCAGCCATATGATGCCGATCACCTTTCTCAGGACACCGAATTTCGTGCCCATCCCGGGGACTTTTACGATCCATCCGAGAAATATACCGGCGATCAGCGCGAGAATTCCATAAAGTATCGTTGAGGCCATACCGCCCAGCAGTGTCCTGGCGAAGTATACTGCCATTACAAGGAGTATGAACGCGAATATCTTCTTGACCCATATCATCCAGTTGCCCGACGCGGGAAGGCTTCCCGAAACTGTACCGAGGACGATAAATGGTATCCCCATACCCCAGGCAAGAGTAAAGAACATGAAGAAGCCCATGACCGGTTTGCCCATTTCGCCGACATATGTCAACAGGCCAAGGACGAACGGCCCGATGCATGGAGCAGCTACGATACCGACCGTCAGCCCCATGAAAAGCGCTCCCCAGAATCCCTTTCTGGCTGTTCCCGTTTTTCTGGTGAGGAACATTGGCAGTCGGAATTCCCACAGGCCGAACATCGACGTGGACAACCCTATCAGGACCGCCGCGATAAACAGGACGATGATCGGATTTTGAAGAGCCGAGCCGAAAAGACTTCCTGTCATAGCAGCGATCATTCCCAGGATACTGTATGTTATGGACATCCCGAACACGTAGGTCAGCGCGAGGAAAAATGCGCGCGAAGCCTTTCCCCCGGCCTGCCCGCCGAAGTAACTTATCGTGATCGGTATGAGGGGGTATATGCATGGAGTCAGGTTGAGGGCGAGGCCGCCGAAAAAGATCAATATAAACGCAAGAAAAATGCCTTTTTCATTTATGGAGTCGGTAAACGACCTGTCTGAATCCGATGCGGTTCCCATACCGGTCGGATTTCCATCGCCATCGACGAATGGAGGCAGTGAAAAGATCTCGGGATACAGGGCCTCGGCTGTTTCAGTCATACTGCCGACCTGGATATTGGTCCGGATTATGATCGAAGCCGGTTCGAGGCATGTAAGGTCGTTACACCCCTGGTATTTCAGTATGGCCGAAATATCATACGACCCGGGCGTAATGTTTTTTCCTATCCTTATGATCGCGCCGAGGTATGTCGTTCCATGATAGAGGGACATTTTCGAATCACTTACTTCAAGTTTCCGGAGTTGGGGTTCAGGATAAAGTATCCCCAGTATCTCGATCCCGTCCGGGGCCTTTAATTCGAGCATCGTTGGTATCAGGAATTTGTCAAGTGGTGTACTGGAATTGATGTGCCATCCATCCTTGACCTTCACTCTCAGCGCTATATAGCCTGTAGAGCCCGGGTGGAATACCGAGATCGATCTAAATATTTCCGTGGAGACAAGGTTTTCCAATTGCACGAAAAGGCCCTGGGAGGCAGCACCGGATATCATGGACATCAGGGCCAGCACGGAAACGATTGCCACCGTGCCTGCCGTGATCCTTGTTGTCAGTTTCATGATGTTTGCCTTTCTATACTAGCGTTCGATGTACCTGAAAATATATACGCCTCCGGCGCCACTTGCCAGGTAAACGAACCTGTTATCTGCATACACGCCTCTCGCGTCATCGACAGAGGGATACACGGCAGAGATAAATGGCTTTGCAGGGTCTGAGGCATCTACAGCCGTGATTCCCTTCATGTGAGATGCAACAAATACTGTTCTTCCAATCACATGGATTTCCCTGGCAATCGAGCCGATATCGACCGATCCAAGAATCCTGGGGTTTTTTCTGTCACTGATATCGGCGATATCAAGGCCTTTGCCGCCTTCGGCAAGATAGATCGTGTCGCCTGTCACAAATATGTCATCATTCCATCCTCCGGTATTAACGGTGGATACCCAGACGGCCTCGTTGCCTTCCATCCTGTAGATATGAAATCCCTCGAATCCGTCCGATAGATAGAAAAACCGGTTGTCTGCGAATATCCCCCTGACTTCGGAAAATTTTTCTCTCCAGAGGAGTTTTGGTTTCCGCGGGTTTCTGAAATCGACGACCTCAGCGCCTCCGAGCCCTCCTGCCAGAAAAGCCAGTGTTCCCCTGGTCACTATGGCTGACAGGAAGAAAGGGGATGGCAGGTGCCCTATCTCGACAGGATTTGCCGGGTCGCTTATATCGATGGTTTTCATGCCGTCATTGCCATCGGCAAGGAGCAGGATATCTCCCGAGAGAGCGACGTCTCTTGCGACAGTGGTCTGGAGGTGGCCTTTCCATTCGATCTGCCCGTTTTCATCAACTTTTCCCGTACGGAGGCCGCCGCGGCCATTGGCGAGATAGAGCCAGTCGTCCCTGGCAACAAGATCGATGGCATATCCACTGGTAGGGATATTGGCGATGAAGCGCAGGTTCTTTTCCTCGATACCGAAGAGGCAGGGGCCGCCCTGAGGGTCCAGAGTCACAACTCTGTCAGATGAGAGGATCAGCGACTTTCCCGGGACAGTGTCCGAGATCCTTTTTCCGGTCATCCTGCCTGAAAGGCTGAATTTTACACCGGGGGGGATGTTGATAGCGCCGCTGAAATCGGCTTTGACCGGTTTTCCGGGAGTTACATGGGTGCCGGACAGGCTGAAAGGAACCAGTCTGCCCGAGGTGGTAAGTGCCATTCCCCGTTTGCCATTGATGTCGATGGAGGATACGTTTTTGACCGGCAGGTCCTCAACCCTGGTTACGGCTGCAGACGGGTCAGAGATGTCGTACCGTGAGACCTTGCCGTCCCTGTGGATCGCATAGAGGATACTGTCGTGAACAAGCCCCCTGCCAGTGCCGCCAACAGTCTCGATTTCTGTCAGGAGCTTGACGGTACAGTCATCGGATACACCGAAAAGAATGGCCCTCTCGGTGTAGAACAGTATCAGGGTATTATCCGCGGCAGCCATCGAGATGGCTCCTTTGTCTATGCCGATATTTTCTATGAATTCCGGCCTGGCCGGGTTGGCCAGGCCGAATACGAGTAGTCCTTTTTTCACATCAGTGAGAAAAAGATGGTCCAGGGATATCCGGCAGGCCAATGGCTGGATGGTTCTGTAGGAATCGAAACAAGCCGGGTTTTCCGGGTCTGACAGGTCGACAGTGATGAGTCCTGAACCCTTGGCCGCTATATATGCAAAATTTCCATTGATGACAAGATCCTGTGGTTCTCCATTGAGAGGCACGAGTGTGTAGTTCTGCAGGGAGTCGGCAGGAGACGCGATGGCAAGCGCCCCCCCGGCTGATATGATCAGCCCTCTGTCGAAGAACGCGGCTGAAGTGGTATGTTGCTGAAGGAGTGAACGTGACAGAAGTTCGAACCTGTCGGCCGCCCGCGTAACGGAGGGAGTCAGCAGGACCGCGGCCAGCAACGAAATGACAAGTTGTTTCTTCTGCATATAAATCCTCCAGTTGCCCGGCTGGGCCAGGCCGTAGAATCGGTTGACTGGATATCGGTGATCAAGTCTCGAAGTTGCGTCGACCGCTCAAATCCACATATGCAATACTGCCGAAGCGCCTGTGTTGCATATCATTATACAATGTAGACTCAGGTTAAATAAAAGTTCCCACGATAGCAAGGTATCTTGAGAAATATTCTAAATTATGTTACAGTGGCACCTTCTTATGGAGGTGAATATGACCGGATCGTCAAGAAAGATACACATGATCCGGCATGGCGAGTCATGCTGGAACAGCGAACGAAGGGTTCAGAAAAATTCAAGCGGGGTTGTTCTCAGCGAGAGGGGCAAAAAGCAGGCCCGGCTTCTGGGGCTCAGGCTCAAGACGATACATTTCGACAGCGTCTACAGCAGTGACGTCGAGAGAGCGGCACAGACCGCCAGGACAGTGCTCGGCGACGAATACCCGATTGTTTTTTCAAACGAACTCAGGGAAATCTCCTTTGGAGAGTGGGAAGGCAGGCTCGTCAGCGAAATCGATAAAGAGATTCCGGGTGTGATGGAGAGATGGTTTCAGGCGCCTTCAAAAGTATTCATAGAGGGAGCTGAGAAGTATCTGGATTTCCACAAGAGAGTAATCAGGGAGATCGACAGGATCGTCGAATCGACATCCGGTGACCTGCTGATCATAACGCATGGAGGTGTTATCTGCACCTGGCTGACCCACATTCTTGGTATGGATCCCGACGATATCTGGTCGTTTTCTCTACCGAACACTTCCATCACTACAGTCATGCTTGAATTCAGGCCCAGGTTGAGACTGCTCGGAGACGCCTCGCATCTTGCCGGCGATGCCCTCGGATTCGACGGCATGCCGTCAACTGTTGAATAGGATTCCGGCGTCTTCCCATACCTGGATGTCTTCCATGCTAAGTTCCACTGGTGCGTTGGGAAAGTACGATTGTATTGACCTGTAAATGTCCCTGTAGATCTTTATCCTCTCCGGCTTGTAGAGCCGCATCTTGCCTTCGCGGTCTTTGAAATACTCCCCCCTGAAAAGGGGGGAAGAGATGCTGCGATTTCTTACCTGTTCCCACAGGCCCGGCGGAAATCTCAACACCCCGATTTCAAACCTGTAGACGCCCCCTCTTCCGATCGAGTCTGCAATCAGGCCTAGCAGAGCTTCGTACCTTTCCTTCCTGTAATACCAGCTGATGACAGGATCGAAACGTATCCCGACCCTGATCCCGGCAGCAGCAGCCCGGGCCATTGCATCGAGCCGTTCATTGAGCGAAGCGGTCAGCGGTTCTTCGCCTGTTATTGCTTCAGCCGGCGCAAGGGTCCATGTAATAATCAGCTTGCCGCGTTCCCCGGGGCGGTTGCCGAGAGCTTCAATTATATGGTCTACCCTGGCGCTTTTTGTTCTCACATCGAGAAGTGTTGTGGTATTGCTGAAGAGAGGAAGTAGATCCAGCGTGATGCCTGTCAGGTGGTCAAGCGCCAGGCTGTCGCCCATCTCGCCGGTTGTGATCCTTTTTGTGCCGGGTGTGGCAAGGGTCGCCGCGATATCGTTTTTCATCTTGCGCGTATTCGTAAACACGACGATTCTGCCATGATCCAGGTATGACTGCAGGTAACAGTATGTGCACATAAAAGGACAGTTAAGCATCGTGATTATATATTTCTCGCGGCAGGGTGGAGCTCCCGGTGTGACAGGAAAATCTTTTACGAATTTCCCTTCATGGCGCATCAGGACGAGCGAGTGGTCTTTTGCCGGGTTTTCCATAATAAGCCGCGAAACGTTGTCAACCGTTTCGGCAGGAAGATCCAGAAGCCGATTTCTGATCCTTTCGGTAACAAGGTCACCGGATGCTTTTCGATCGATTATAATACGTTTGAATTTCATATTCACACAGGCGCGGGTGTATCAGTAACCGGGGAACCCGCCCCTTCTTCTAAGCCACCGGATCGTATCGCCAGCCATAAGAAAAATCAGCCCTATTCCGCCAAGGAAGCCTCCTATATGCGCAAACCACGCGACGCCTCCGCTATGGCCGCCAAGAGAGGCAAATCCGCTGAACAGCTGGATGACAAACCAGAAGATGATAATCACATAAGCCGGAACAACCAATAAACGTATAAAGATGAATATGAACATCAGCGTCAGAATCTTTGCCCCCGGGTACGCGATCAGGTATGCCCCGAGCAGCCCTGCTACGGCCCCGCTTGCTCCGATAGTGGGGATCAGCGAGGAAGGGTCGGAAGCGATATGCATCGCGTGGGCAATGAGTCCGCTGAGAAAGTAGAAGAGGATAAATTTGAATGGTCCCAGGATATCCTCGATATTATTCCCGAAGATCCACAGGTAGAGCATATTGCCGCCAAGGTGTACGATACTCCCATGCAGGAACATCGATGTGAAAAGAGTAATGATTATCGGTGTCGGCCCTTCAGCGTGAAAGAAATATCCGACCGGTCCTACCAGATCCCTGAAGTGGCTGATCTCGAAGGGAGTCGCTCCCAGCGACGCTATCAGTACATGACCCTGGTGTCCGAGGGACATCTGGTAGATGTAGACCAGAACGTTGATCACGATAAATGTGATTGTTATTACTGGTTTGTTACGGGTAGGATTAATATCTTTGAGTGGCAAGAACATAGGTTAAATGTATATCTCTTTTTCTGTTTTTCAAGTGAATATTTTGTGTTTTTTTTTCGGTTTCCCGCAGTTGCTCATTCAATCTTCTTGCAAACTCAATGTAATTTAACTTAATATGACGCGTGTTTTAAACGAGATATTACATATAACGATCATTGATCCTGTGAATCCCGGAAAGACCATTTTTCTGGCCGGTTTTCGGTTCGGTGTTCACTGGTGGTTAAGTACCGGAGGAAAAGATGGAACCGAAAAGAAGATACCTGATAGATGATTTCAACATACAGGAATCATGGCGGTTGTTTCGTATACTGGCGGAATTTGTTGAAGGGTTTGACGGTATGATGGATGTCGGGCCGGCCGTGACCTTTTTCGGGTCAGCCCGCTCAAAAGAGGAAGATCAGTGTTATATCACCGCAAGGTCTCTGGCAAAGGAACTTGCAGAGGAAGGTCTGGCGATAATTACAGGCGGAGGTCCCGGTATCATGGAAGCGGCCAACAGGGGTGCCCAGGAAGGGGGCGGATTGTCGATCGGGCTGAATATAGATCTGCCATTCGAGCAGGAGCCAAACCCCTATATAGACAAGATGCTCACTTTTCGATACTTTTTTGTCCGCAAGGTTATCTTTATAAAACATGCTATGGCATTTGTGATCCTGCCCGGTGGATTTGGCACAATGGATGAACTCTTCGAAGCTCTTACCCTGATCCAGACTCATAAGATAGCGCCTTTTCCTCTTTTTCTTGTCGGAAGGAAGTTCTGGACAGGCCTGGCTGACTGGGTCAGGAACGTGATGCTCGAAGAGGAGATGATATCACCGGAGGACCTCGATATAATTCATATAGTTGATTCAAACGAGGAAGTAGTCAGAGAGATCAAACGGATTTGCAAGGTCAATAATCTCATGTAGCCTGCCCCTTGTAGCCTGTCTCCTTTTTGAGCTTCCGCGGGAAAATGACTGGTACGTCACCACTATCCGGATATGATATAGGCCGCTGTCAGAAGAATACCTGTTGCCAGGTGACAGAGTATGGTTGAGCCGTTTCCTGGAATCAATTTTTCGGGAGAATCATAATGTTCTCTCGCGGTAGAGATGGCCTTCAGCGCCAGTGGGACAGGAAGCAGCCCGACCAGTGCCAGTAGTGGAACACCGGCAGCCAGGATACCGGCGATTACAGGGATAAAGGCGCTCAGGATAATACCGGCAAAAAGCCAGACCGACCTTTTTCGGCCCAGCCTGACGACCAGGGTTCTTTTACCGGTTAACTCGTCTGATTTAATATCCTGAAATTCGTTGATAACAATTATTGCGGTCGTGAGAAGAGCGAGGGGAAGGGTACCGATGATCGAGTGGAGGTTGATGCTCCCGGTCTGAACGAAATATGTGCCGATACTCATAAGCCAGAATCCGGTTAGAACCGCTATCTCGCCCAGTCCGCGCCCGGCGAGGCGTACCGGGGGGGCCGTATAAAAGAACCCAAGAAATATCCCGAATATTCCGAGAAAGATGACCACGGGCCCTGCCGATATATAGATCAGGGCTCCTGCGGCTGAAGCGGCCGCAAAGAACGAGATCGACATAATGAGTACCGTCCGGGGGGCTATCGCCCCGTTCTGGATAAGACGGCTTCCGCCGGTAAACGGGCTGACATACTCGGTGTTGGCCTTGTCTGTTCCGGAAATATGGTCATAATAATCGTTGGCTGTATTCGTTCCGAAGTGGAGAAAGACGACTCCTGCCAGGGTAAGGCAGAAGAGAATGGGGTTCCATGTCCCCGTTTCATACCGTGCCAGCGCAGCGGCGAGGATCACCGGCAGTACGCTTACTGTAAGGAATTGTGCCCTGAGTTCCTTCAGTATTACTTTAGTAGATGCCATCACACATTTCTTTGATTCAGGTGTTCACTGGTCATGTAACTTCTTGGAAGATATACCGCTGCGTTCCTGAAAGTAAAGGGCAAAATCGTATATTTTCTGCAGGCTCAGAGAGACGTCTGATCCCCCCCATCAGGTAAAAAAAAAGCGGGAAGCCCGTGGGCTACCCGCTTTTCCCTGTATCTGGGTTATTACCAGACACTTTTGCCCCAGACACTCTTGCCAGCTATCATCAGGGCAACTATCAGCGCGATGTTTGAGAAGAACAACATGTCAGCTCCTTTCCAGTAGTTCCCGGTCAATTCCTGTTGTTTATTATTGCTGCTCACGGTGTATTGCTACAGCATGTTGTGTGCCACAATTCCCTGTTGTTTCTTATGGTTTCCGGGCAGCCGTAACAACCAGTCAAACAACAAGATACCAGGCATATATATTTTCCGGGCGATTCGACCGGGAGGAAATGAGCCGCAAGGAATGTCAACTAATATTGACACATGAAACAAATCCGTGTAACTTGTTTGATAACAACAAATTGATATGTAAATAAATGTTTACTATTGTGTAAATAATCATTTACATTTCATGTGAAAAAAAGAGGGGGATTACCGAAAATTTTCGTTATCGCTTGGCGCGGAAGCGTTCCAGCACAGATATCATTCCGATTATAATACTGGAAAAAGCAGATCCCTCGTGTTTCCCGATAGCGATCCGGGACTTTTCGAGATCCTCACCTCGTATCAGGCCGCTGATACTTGCCAGTATGATATAGGCAGCCGAGCCGGGTATTAACACGCAGATAACCCTGGCATAGTTTCCCGAATAAGGGAACAGCCATCCGAGCAGCGGAAATACAAGCGCCAGCAGGAGAGGATGAATAAGGCAGGCTATCCCGATCCTTACATCCGCGACGATTGACATCATGATCTGAAGCACGAATGCAAGAAGGAGAAAACTCAAAATCGTTGCTACAGCGGCACCCTCTATGCCGTAACGGGGGATCAGGTAAAGGTTGAGGGCGATATTAAGGGATGCTGCCAAAATATAGGCCGTCGCAGCCTTGCCGCCGCTTCCATAAGCGACCAGTGAAGCCCAGGCGATACGGCAGGTTATGTCGACGAATCCGATAAGAACAAGTATCCTCAGGACAGATGCGGATGCTGAATATTCAGGGAGGACTATCTCAAAGATATCCCCTGCCAGAGTAAAAAGAATCGTGGCCATTGGTATGAGTATCATCAGGCCGAGCCTGCTTGTATTGTGGATCTGTTTTTTGAAAAGAACCGTATTGCCTGACGATCGGGCAGCCGACAACGATGGTATAAGAGCCATCGCTGCTGTAGAGGAGATGATGGTAAGCGTAGTTACTACCAGTGCCGCTATTGCGTAGAAGGCGAGTTCTTCCGAGGGAAGATAGAACTTGATCATGATCCTGTCCGTCGAGTTGATGATGTTCCAACCGAGATTTGCGAAAAAGAAGAGAAACCCGAAGCCGAACACTTCCTTCATGCCACGTACAAGAGACAGCGCCTTATCGGTGAACTTGCCGAGTACATTCCTGTGGAAGATAGCAGCGTACAGAATGGTTCCTATGATTTCTGCTCCGAGAAATCCTCCAAGGATCAGGGTGGCATTTTTCCTCCAGAGTACCGCGCAGATGGGCATCAGTATGTTGAGGATGCCGTAAATGATAGATATGCCCGCTCGAAGTTTGCCCCTCTGCGTGGCGAGATAGACGACAGCATAAAAAGCGTTGAGAGTGATGAACGGAATTATCAGCGCGTAGATCCTGATCGGCCCGACCGCATCCGGCTGGTGAGACACGTTGTTTGCCAGCCAGCCGGCGAATATGAACATGACCGTACTCCAGAGTACACTCAGTATTATTGTCATAAGGGCGCTCGAACGGTAGATCATCCGTGCGAGATCGTTGCGTCCCATGTGACTGTATTCGGGCATAAGCTTCAGGATGGCGGTGTTGAACCCGATATTCGAAAGCATTGTCAATATCTGAACATATGGGACAGGTATGATAAGGATGCCGTAGAGACTGGGTCCCAGGAGCCTGCCCAGCAGAATGCCGCGGATCGGTTTGAGGATGTTTATGCCGATCCTGGCGGCGGACACGAAAAAGGTGTCCGAGATCACCTTTGAAACAGAAAGATTTACAGTACCGTCTTTTTTCATCGGTAAACCATGTTACTTTTTGTAGCGGCTGATAAATTCCTCGACCTCTGGAATCCCTCCCTGCATTATCAGATATCCATTGTGAGGTTCTCTCTCGGTGATGTCACCGGCTATCGGGGTAAGCATGAGTTTTTTGACTTTTTCCCGGTCGTGGGTCTGGCCGAGCACCCAGCCAAGTTTTACATAGGCTACTTCAGGAAGCATGTTGGCGGCGGGGATCACACCCAGGTTCATGATGTCGCGCCCCGTGTCGTATACATACATCTGCACAAATCCCCAGAGTGTCTGGACCGTCATATAGATATGGATCCCCTCGTCTGCTGCCCGTTTCAGGGTCGGGTAAAGGGGTTTGTTCACGTGGCCCAGGCCTGTTCCAGCGATGATTATACCCTTGTAGCCATTGTCGATAAAAGACTCCAGCACATCCGGTTTCATGTTCGGATAATAATACAGGATGGCTACACGGTCATCGAAAGCCGTGTTTATTCTTACATTCCTGTCGGCGCGTCGTTTGTTATAATCGTTTCTCAGAGGTACGAAACGGTCCTTTTCGACAATAGCCAGCGGTATGTCGCCAATGGTCCGGAATGTCGATCTGTACGATGAGTGCATTTTCCTGACCCGGGTCCCCCTGTGCAGCAATCCGTACTGGTCGCTTGTGGGGCCGAACATGCAGACGGTCACTTCCGCGAAATCGCTGTATGCAGCGGTGCGGGTAGCGTTGATCAGGTTGATGGCGGCGTCACTCGAGGGGCGGTCGCTTGAGCGCTGGGACCCGACCATTACGATCGGCACAGGAGAGTCCTGGACCATGAAAGAGAGTATAGCCGCGGTATGATGCATTGTATCCGTGCCATGGCCGATCACAATTCCGCTGATACCGCGTTCGATCTCGCGTCCGATTGCTTCGGCGGTACCGCGCCATTGATCAGGGCCCATATTTTCACTGAACACGCCGTACAGCTTTTCCGTGTCAAGGTTGCAGATGTCCGCGAGTTCGGGAACCGAGCCGTACAGCTCGCCGGGGGAGAACGCAGGGATAACTGCTCCTGTCCTGTAGTCGAGCCTGGAAGCGATCGTACCGCCTGTTCCCAGGAGTTTTACATTCGGTTTTTTGGGGTCGAACGGAAATTTCTTTTCAGGGATCTTGTAATGAGCTTCCTTGCGCCCGTGTTCTGTTATCGATTTGATCGTATCGACGGCAAGGCCGACGTTGTACCCGGTATGCATCTTCAGGACAATATGGTTGTCATCGGCTGTCTCGGATCTTGGAAGTATGATTCCTTTGAAATTGCCACGGGTGGATTCGATCTCGACGTCGCCCCACACGCTGGCTTTGAACTGCTTGAGGCACGAAAGAGCACTTCCACGGTATCCCTTGTAACGATCTGAAGTCAGTGGGAATCACCTCGCTTACAAAACATATTCAATGTTGGCTTTCAGCAATACAGAACAAACCGATCTGAGCGGGGTGATACATTCCCCACCGTTCAACCGCAACTGATAGACAGAAAAACATCCCGGAGAGACCTGTATAATCCTCTGCCGAATGTGCCTTATTTATTTCGCAATAATATAAGCGAAATAAGGTTGGAGAGGAAGAGAAAATCCGTGAGATCGTCGAAGACAACCGGTGTAAAGGTTTCTGTAAGGAAACTGTTTCCGCACCAGTCCTTCAAAACAATGTCTATGAGGTGTTTTTCAGGAGTTGTTTACGAATTTCTCGACAAGTTTGAAAAACGTCCTGCCTGTCGCCAATCCGGCGAATTCGGTTTTGACGCTTCCTGTCAGGTAGTCCACCAGTTGTTTTCTGTCGATATCGGGGAGTTCGATTCCGGCAATGAATCCGTTGATCATGCTGGCAAGTGTTTCCGCATCGACCTTTTCGAACCCGGCCACAGCTTCGGCAGGATCAATTGATTCGGTTCCGCAGGTTTTTTCCATCAGGACAGGTAATGCTTCGGGAAGAAGTTTCTTTTCGCCGGCAGCACGGATCGTATCAACCAGGATCTGATCGGCGTATCCGTCTATCCTGTTTTTTTTCCTGAGACGGTTCAGCTCGTCGAGAAGGAAAGAGGCGAGTGCCTGTTTGTCGAACGGGGAATCCTCCGACACTTCGTCAAAGATCAAACGCAGTGGTGAGATACTCATCCTCCCGGCCATTTCTTCAGATAATCCCGAATCGATGTATCTCTGTTTTCTTTCCCATGGATATTCCGGAAGTTCCGCCCTGATCTTTTCTATGCGCTCTTCGGTAAGCGCGATAGGAGGAAGATCCGTATCGGGATACATCCTGTTGGGGCCTGGAAGCACCCTTTCGAATCCGGTAATTCCGTTGTCGAGCGCCTGTCTCGTCTCGTCAAGTACACCATCGAGGGCATTTTCCGCTCTTAGAATGATCTCCTTGACGGCAGTTTCGAGATCCTCATCGTTTCCCCAGACGAGAACAACCGCGTCTTTGTCGCCTGCCGACAGGTTTTTCTTTATCTTTGTCCACTCGGCGCTTGAGAATGTTTCGCCCTCCATATCGGAGTGGGCGATGTTCGGCAGCTGATCCAGGCAGGCTATGACCCGGACCCTGTCCGAGAACTCTTTCGCAAAGGTCGTCTCGGGTTGTGTTCGGGTGGAAAGTATGCCGCCGTATCCTTTCAGTGACACGGCCGTGACTTTCATTCCTTTTTTCAGGGCTTCCGACACAGGGTAGTATTGCGTCCCCTTGAGTATTGCGGTGACATCGCCGGAGCCGGTCCTGAATGTGGAATGGGTTATACCCCTTCGGGCGAGCTCATCCATGATTTCGATAAGAGCTACCTGGCGAAAGGCTTCATTATGTACCAGAAGCGGGATATCCTTGATCCTGTGAACACCCTTGATTTCGACTCGCTGGCCACGATCGACCGAGACATTCACGTCCTGCCTGGCGGAGCCTATACCTGTTCTTACCTTTCCGGTGGAACGCACCAGGTACCGCAAAATCTGGGCGACGTCGGCGACTTCCCGGGGAGTTCTCATGTCCGGGCGTGTAACGCTTTCTACCAACGGTATTCCAAGCCGGTCTGTGAGAAATGTCATCATATGTCCCTCGTCGCTGACTTCGCGGCAGGCATCTTCTTCGAGCCCCAGCTGGATTATGCCGATCCGCCTGTCTCCGTAGGGAATCGACCCGTCGATCCCGAGTATCGTCGTTCTCTGAAACCCGGTTGGAATGGAGCCATCCAGATACTGCTTGCGCGCTATATGGATTTCGCCGACCAGTTTGCAGCCAAGAAGCAGCGTGACTTCTATGGCTATATCGAGCGCCTGCTGATTGAGTTCGAAGGGTGGTGTATCATCCATCTCGTATGTGCAGACGGTGTTCTTGTTGATCCGGTAAATGATATTTTTTTTCGTCTTGAACTCCATGAGAGCTGTGCCGTCATATTCTCCGAGCTCGGATAGAGTCGGGCGCATATGGCGCAGGATCTCGGCGTCGAACTTGTCGCTGTACGGGAGTACAGGGCATCTGCAGAACAGTTTCTTTTCCGTGTCGAGTTGCTGGTGGATTTCCAGCCCGCTCTTGAGTCCTATCGCCTGATAGTCTTCGAGGGTCATTTCTTCCATTTTTCTGAATTCTGTCAAGCGGGGCTCCTTCTCTGCTTTTGTATCAACAATCGAGGTACAACTGCACCTCGAGAGGGTGCGTCCGGTTCCTGACCGGCATTACATCCTTTTCCATCTTGAGTTCGATCCAGTCTTTTATCATCATTTTGTCGAACACTTCGCCTTCAAGAAGGAAGGAATGATCCTTTTTAAGAGCCGCAAGGGCCTCGCTGAGAGTGCCTGGAAGCGATTTGATCTTGTTTCGCTCCTTGTCGCTCAACTCGAAAACATTCATATCGAGTGGGCCAAAACCGAGTTTTTCATGATCCATTTTTTTCCTGATCCCGTCGAGTCCGGCCATTAACTGCGCCGCCATGGCCAGATAGATGTTGCAAGTCGCATCGGGAGGCCTGAACTCAATCCTCTTTGTTTCCGGTTTGCTCGCGTATTTCGGAATCCTGATCGCCGCGCTGCGGTTACCCAGAGAAAAGAAGCTGTTAACCGGTGCTTCGAAACCGGGCACGAGCCTCTTGTAGGAGTTCGTACTCGGATTTGTGATCGCCATAAGGGCCGGAGCGTGATGGAGCAGCCCGGAGATATAATGCAGCGCAAGTTTGCTCAGCCCGGCATAACCTTTTTTGCTATAGAAGAGCGGTTTTCCGTTTTTGAACAGATGTTGATGGAAGTGCAGCCCTGTTCCCGCCTCGTTATGGAGGGGTTTGGGCATGAATGTGGCTATCTTGCCTTCTTCGTGGGCTGTCATTCTCGAAAAGTATTTTACCATCATACCGATGTCGCCCATTCTCTTCATGGGAGCGAAATTAAGTTCGATTTCGACCTGACCGTGGCCGCCGACTTCGTGATGGTGGTAATTAACCGGAATCCCGGCGTCTTCAAGGAGAGTGACTGTTCTGTCCCGGATGCCGGCCAAAGTGTCTTCGGGTGGGATGGCATGGTATCCTCCACCTGTTTTAAGGCCGAATCCACCGGTATCCTCGCCCTCGCAGGGAATAATTTCGTATCCGAAGTTCATGTGAGACATGCTGACAAGGACTTCATCGAAGATATAATACTCGAATTCAGGGCCCCAGAGGGAAAGATCGGCGATGCCGGTTTTTCTCATGTAGCCGGAAGCTTTTTCGGCTATGAATCTTGGATCCCTCGGAAAGGGTTTTTTCGAATCAGCTTCGACGATACTGCATATGAAGGAAACAGTCGGAATAGCACTGAAAGGGTCTATGAATCCGGTCGAAAGGTCGGGAACGAGTGAAAGGTCGCCGAGTTCGATCGTTTTGAGCCCGGCGAAATTGGAACCATCGAATCCGAGCCCGTCCGCGAAGAGCCTTTTATCCATACTCATGGCCGGAACGGTCAGATGGTGCCATTTACCGAGAAAATCCGTGAATTTCAGGTCTATCAACCGGATGTTTCTCTTTTTGATCTCGGCTTTCAGCCTTGTGATAGAAGAAAAAATTGTAAAACCTCCTGTCGGTGGACCTGCCCCCCCCCGGGAGCAGTTTTGATAACCGTGTATTCCAATCGGTTAAGGGATTCCAATATATTTGATGGGGGCGCCTCTTTCAAGTAATAAAACGGGCCTTTCCGGGGATATGATTTTAAAGAAGGATTAACAAAAACCAGGCGAAGAAACATGTTCATGTGATTTGAAAAGGTCGCAGGGCATTCATTGGAAATATTGTAAACAGCAAATTCACATTGACATATTGCCACTGTAATGATACTGAAGAACGTAGCTTAATTACGGGAGGGAACGAATGAGTGACCAGAAGATTATGAACCGGTGGCTCGTAGTCGTAGGTGCTGTTCTGATCCAGCTTAGTCTTGGCGCGATCTACGCGTGGAGTGTATTCACAAAGCAGATAACGGATCCGGGCGGTGTCTATGGTTTCAATGCGAAGGAAGCAGCATGGGTCTTTTCAGCAGGGCTTGCTACCTTTGCGGTAGTGATGGTCATCGCGGGAAGACTTCAGGCGAAACTGGGGCCGAAACCGATCGCCATGGCCGGTGGTATCGTCCTTGGACTCGGCTATATCCTTGGTGGTTTTTTAGGTAGTAGTTTTGTCATGCAGCTTATCTGTATCGGGATCATAGGCGGTGCGGGCATCGGGCTTGCCTATGTAGTTCCCATAGCTGTCGGTGTTAAATGGTTTCCCGACAAAAAAGGCATGATTACCGGGTTGTCGGTCGCCGGTTTTGGATTCGGCGCGACGCTCTGGGTCAAGCTGGCGGGAAGCTGGTTCGGTGGACTGCTCAATACGACCAGCGTATTCGGGCTCCCTGGAGTGCAGAGCGTATTTCTGATCTACGGAGTGGTTTTCTTTGTGCTGATTTTACTGGGCAGCCTCGTTATGAAGAATCCGCCTGAAGGATACAAACCCGAAGGCTGGGAGCCGCCGGAAACGGGGGCGGCTGCCGCGGCAACCGGCTCGGTCGATCTTACAAGCGGTGAGATGCTGAAGACTCCGCAGTTCTATTTCCTGTGGCTCATGTTTATCGGGTCGGGCCTTGCCGGGCTTATGGTCATTTACTGTATCAGGCTTTTTGGTGTCGATGCGCTGCAGGCTTCCGGCGCCGCGGCCAATGCCAAGGCAGCCGGAATGATCGCCGGAACAGCAATGGCCTGGTACGCTATCCTGAACGGCCTCGGCAGGATTGTATGGGGAATGGCCTCAGACAAGATCGGGCGCAAGCTGGCGCTTTTCCTCATGACGCTTTTCCAGGGTATCATAATGCTCCTTTTCTTCAAGATGGGCCAGTCGCAGGTTGGACTGATCGTCGGCGCATGTATTATCGGGTTCAACTTCGGTGGCAACTTCGCCCTTTTCCCCGCTGCTACAGCTGATTTCTTCGGCAACAGGAATGTTGGCACGAACTACGGCTGGATCTTCCTGGCTTATGGTGTCGCCGGTATAGCCGGTCCCCAGATCGCCGGTTATTTCAAGGATGCCGCGAAGGGTGGGGACGTGAGCGCATGGATGACGCCGTTCCTCGTCGCGGGTATCTCCTGTCTTGTGGCTGCTGTGATAGGGCTGTTGCTTAAAGCGCCGAAAGGGCATAAAGCATAAAAGAAACCGTTCAGTGATGTGGATCAGGTGCGATCTGCAGGATCCTACAGGGGGAGGGCCGAAACAGGCCCTCCTTTTTTTGTGTGCAGGGGTGGGTCGGCGCGTAAAAAAAGTTTCCACAGCCTTTGAAAAAAAACAGAAAAGTGATACTATCCCCCTGGTTGTGATCTATGGAAAACATTTTCGTGGGGGTGTTGAAGATGGAAGAACATGTTCGTGAGATCCTGAAGGCTATCGGGGAGGACCCGGAAAGGGAAGGGTTGCTCAGAACGCCCGAGAGGGTAAGTGAATCATTGAAATTTCTGACGAGCGGGTATCGGGAGGATATCGACAAGATCATGGGAAATGCGATCTTCGAGGAAGAATATGACGAGATGATCATTGCCAGGGATATCAGTATGTACAGCCTCTGCGAACACCACATGCTTCCTTTCTTCGGAAAGTGCCACGTTGCCTACATTCCCAGGGGCAGGATCATAGGCCTTTCCAAAATCCCGAGGATCGTCGAGGCTTTTTCGATGCGTCTGCAGATCCAGGAGCGCCTCACAAACCAGATCGCGAAGACGCTGATGGATCACCTCAAGCCCCGGGGCGTAGCCGTGACGATCGAGGCGGTCCACCTCTGTATGGCGATGAGGGGCGTAAGAAAGAGGGATTCGCTTATCGTCACCAGTTCCATGCTTGGTGCTTTCCGCAACGACAGCAAGACACGGATGGAGTTCCTGAACCTGATACAGGGCGGCGATCGCCATAAATGGTAGGTGGGGGGGGCAGGGTGCGCGATTTCACCCCCTCTTCTGCAGGAGCGGGAGCGGTAAGTATATAGTTTAAGGTAATTTAAAACATAGTGTGTCAAGCAAATCGCATATGCATCCTTCATTTCTTCCATACCATGCGGCCTGTTTGACAGGCGTATAGAAATTTCTTGATTTTGCATGTAATCATCTGCTACATATATACACTTACACTGGTTTGTTTGCTTTTCCCTGATCTGTGTAGATTTGATCCGGTTTGGCCTGGCAATAGAGGAAGAGCCGGATAAGACCATAACTTCGTTGTTACCAGCATATTAAGAGTGCATGAGAGGTCAGCTATGAACAGGATTCTTGAAAAAGTCTTTTCTTCACCTCAAGTCTTCTCGATGAAAGTGGAAGCGCCCGATATCGCCCGTAAGCGAAAAGCAGGACAGTTTATCAT
Organism: uncultured bacterium; assembly: GCA_965370495.1. Lineage (GTDB taxonomy): Bacteria > Krumholzibacteriota > Krumholzibacteriia > Krumholzibacteriales > Krumholzibacteriaceae > Krumholzibacterium. The sequence goes on along the minus strand of CBDUUV010000005.1, from coordinate 20,797 downwards.
TCTGCGCGTAAGAGAGGATGGTGAAAGGATTCCCCTGACGATCGCTGATGCGGATGCTGAGGAAGGATGGCTCGAACTGGTTGTGCAGGTCGTTGGAAAGACCACCAAAATTCTTTCATTGCTCGAGCCGGGTGAGGAAATCCTCGATCTTGTCGGCCCGCTTGGGCGCCCGACTCATATCGAAAAAACAGGCACTGTCGTGGTAATCGGCGGGGGTGTTGGAATAGCTCCCGCGCATCCTATCGCCCAGGCTATGAAAGCGGCCGGCAATAATATCGTTTCGATACTTGGAGGCCGGTCCAGGGAATTTGTCATCATGGAGCAGAAGATGCGGGCGGCGAGTGAAAGGATAATAATCACTACCGATGACGGTTCGTATGGAGCGAAGGGACTTGTCACGGACGTGTTGCAGAAATTGATAGATGAGGGACTGGAGATCGATCTGGTCGTAGCTGTAGGGCCTCCGATAATGATGAAATTCGTCAGTCTGTTGACAAAAAAATACGAAATCCCGACGCTGGTAAGCCTCAATACCATAATGGTGGATGGAACCGGGATGTGTGGAGCATGCAGGGTGACAGTCGGAGGCAAAACGAAATTTGTCTGTGTCGATGGGCCCGAGTTCGACGGCCATGCTGTCGATTATGACGAGATGATGCAGAGGCAATGTATGTATCACGAGCAGGAAAAAGAATCGATGGAAAAATACCAGTCTGATGAAGGAGGTAGCGGCCTCTAGGGACCGAATGGAATATGGAAGAGAAAAAACTTACACCCAAGGAAAGATTGCAGATTCCACCTCAGATCATGCGCGAACAGCCTCCCGGAGATCGGATCCATAATGTCGATGAGGTGCCTGTCGGTTATACCCGTGAAGAGGCGATGATAGAGGCCAGCAGGTGTCTTCAGTGCAAGACTGCTCCGTGCGTGAAGGGTTGCCCCGTCGAGATCGACATATCAGCATTCATTCAGATGATATGTGACGGGAATTTCCGGGAAGCGGGGAAAAAGATCAAGGAAACCAATATTCTCCCGGCGGTCTGCGGGCGTGTCTGCCCCCAGGAAGAGCAATGCCAGATGTTCTGTGTTGTCGGGAAGAGCCGCAAATCTATCGACGAAGCTGTTCAGATCGGCAAACTCGAACGATTTGTAGCTGATTACGAGATGGAGTATTGCGAGCCGGAAGTCCCCGAGATCAAACCTTCCACAGGTAAAAAGGTGGCTATCGTGGGCGCCGGCCCCGCCGGGCTTACCGTGGCAGCGGATGTAAGGAGAGAAGGGCATGAGGTTACCATATTTGAGGCTCTTCACAAACCGGGAGGAGTGTTGATTTACGGCATTCCCGAGTTCCGTCTTCCCAAGGCGATCGTTATGCGCGAGGCTGAGAATCTCGAGAGAATGGGTGTGGAGATAAAGTATAATATGGTCATAGGGAATATTTTCTCCATAAACGAACTTCTCGATGGTGGTTACGATGCCGTATTTATAGCGACAGGAGCCGGCCTGCCCATGTTCATGCGTCTCGAAGGTGAAAATCTAAATGGAGTGTATTCAGCAAACGAGTTTCTGACGCGTGCCAATCTAATGAAAGCATACTCGTTTCCAGAGACCGATACACCGATCGCCTGCTCAAAGAATGTTGCCGTATTCGGTGGCGGGAACGTTGCGATGGATTCGGCCAGAACAGCGTTGAGGCTCGGAGCGGAAAATGTTTTCCTGGTATATCGAAGGTCGCGCAAGGAGATGCCCGCCAGGGTCGAAGAGGTCCATCACGCCGAGGAAGAGGGGGTTCAGTTCCTCCTTCTGCAGAACCCTGTCAGGCTCGTCGGAGACGAGAAGGGATGGGTCAGGCAGGTTGAGTGTATCAAGATGGAACTTGGAGAACCAGACGATTCGGGAAGGCGTCGCCCGATCCCGATAGAGGACAGCGAGTTCATGATCGATGTCGATACAGTGATCGTGGCGATCGGAAACTCTTCCAATCCGCTTATCCCGGATACGACACCTGATATCGAAACGAACAGGTGGGGAAATATAATCGCGGACGAGCTAACGATGAAGACGAGCAAAAAGGGTGTGTTCGCCGGCGGCGATATCGTTCTTGGAGCGGCTACAGTCATTCTCGCAATGGGACAGGGGCGCCTGGCGGCGATAGCGATCAATGAATACCTTGAGACAGGCGAGTGGTAGGCCACCGAAGCCACGGGGCCGGGGAATGGCGGTTGATCGGTGGTGTCCTGCCGGTCGGGCCGGTCGGCACAGGCAGTGTTGCCAAAAGGTTCTACAGAATCTGAATTGGAAAGCCGTCCGGTTGAAGGGCGGTTTTTTGCTGTGCGCCTGTTTGAACTGGAATTACATATTGATGGTGGCTATAATCACCATCGCTTTTCACAGGATACGGAGCCTCTGAATATGAGATGGGAAGAGGTTAAAAAAACCGTCGAACTAAGCAGCGGGACCAACCGTTTGAGGTTGACTGCAAGGGGCAGGGTCCAGGGCGTAGGGTTTCGCCCGGCGGTTTACCGGTTCGCAATGGCAGCAGGCGTGACAGGTTTCGTCAGGAACACCAGGCGGGGAGTGGTCATCGAAATAGAGGGCAGCCTCGATGCAATCGACCTTTTCGGCAACTCCCTGATAGAGCGGTTGCCGCCTCTTGCGAGGCTGGACCTGATCGATATCGAGACCGTTAAAGCTGCCGGAGACAACGATTTTGTGATAAGGGAAAGCGAAGAGGCTGGAGACGCCGATACCCTTTTCCCTGTCGATACGGCTGTCTGTACGGATTGCCTTTCAGAAATGTACGATCCTCAAGACTCGAGGTATAGATACCCCTTTATCAATTGCACGAACTGCGGCCCGAGATTTACCATTATCGAGGGGTTGCCATATGACAGGGCCCTGACCACGATGAACGAATTCCACATGGATGATTACTGCAATACACAATACAGGGATCCATCCGACAGAAGGTTCCATGCCGAGCCGATATCGTGTCCCGGTTGCGGCCCACGCCTGAGCCTTGTCGATGAAAAAGGCAGAGAGATCGATGGTGATCCGATAGACGGCGCGAGAAAGGTCATAGCCGGCGGAGGAATAGTCGCCGTTAAGGGGTTGGGTGGATATCACCTCGCCTGCCTCGCGAAAGACGGCAAGGCTGTGGAGCTTCTTCGGGAGCGCAAAAGAAGGCCGGACATGCCCTTTGCCCTGATGTTCAGGAATATGGACACTCTGAAAGAGTACTGCAGGGTCGATGATACCGAGGCGCAGCTGCTGGCGTCACCTGAAGCTCCGATAGTACTTCTTCGCAAGCAGGGGAAAAACCTTCCTGATGCCATTGCTCCTGGAAACGGATATTCAGGCGCTTTTCTTCCGTATACGCCGGTACACCATCTGCTGATCGAAGGGCTGGATATACTGGTCATGACTTCAGCAAATTTTACCGATGAACCCCTTATTTCCACCGAGAAAGAACTGTCAGGCATTCTGGGGCCTATCGCTGACGCGGCTCTGATCAACAACAGGCGGATCGCGCACAAATGTGACGATTCTATTTTCTTTGCCCCATCAGGTATAGCTGTCCCTGTCAGGAGAGCGAGAGGGTTTGTGCCGGAACCGATCAAGCTGCCCCTGTCGGTCTCCAGGTCTGTTCTTGGCACGGGCGGTCAGGAGAAGGGGACTTTTGCCATTACCCGCGGGAATATGGCTTTTGTGTCATCTCACCTGGGTGATCTCGGAGATTTCCGGGGGCAGATGAATTACAGAGAGGAACTGGATGCATTTAAAAAGTTACTGGGTGTCGAACCCGAGGTCGTTGTATGTGATATGCATCCTGATTATTTTACGACACGTTTCTGTGATGAGTTGGAGTCTGTGACGACCCTGACTGTACAACATCATCATGCGCATGCTGTCAGTGTGATGGTGGAGCATGGCATCGAAGAACCGGTAATAGCCGTTTCTTTTGACGGGACGGGGTTCGGTATGGACGGGAAGCTGTGGGGCGGGGAATTTCTCCTGGCACACTATCATGATTTTACCAGGCTTGCTCACTTGAAATACCTGCCGCTTCCCGGGGGGGCGATGGCTGTCCGTGAACCCTGGAGGATGGCCCTGATGTACCTGTGGAAACTCTATGGAGATTCGGTCTTTGACAGAGCGGCCCCGGTGTTTTCATTTGACGCTTTGCCGGTAAACGAGGTTCTTCTTATGGCGCGCAAGGGTATCAATTCCCCGGAGACTTCGAGCATAGGCCGTCTTTTCGATGCCGTGGCATCACTGCTGGGTTGCGGGCACAGGGTAAGTTATGAAGCGCAGGCATCTATAGCGCTTGAAAACCTTGCTCTCCAGGCCGGCAGAACAGACAGGTATTATGGATTTGATCTTGTCGATGGCAATGTGATCCAGATCGACCCGTCCCCGGTTATCGAGGGTATCGTTAATGATCTTTCAACAGGAGTGGGGGTTGAGGAGATAGCGGCAGTTTTTCACAACTCGGTAGCGCGAATGGTTGCCGATCTTCTGCTGAAACTCATAAAAAAATGCGGGTGCGACAGGGTTGTTATTTCGGGCGGCGTATTTCAGAACAGGTATCTTTGCGAGAAGATCTCTGAGCTTGCCGGGCCGCTGCGGTTGAATATATATCAACACAAAATAGTACCCCCGAATGACGGGGGTCTATCCCTGGGCCAGGTCCAGGTCGGTGTGGCCAGGATCATTAGAGGCCTGGTATAACCTGAGATGAATTCAGGCCGGCTGACAGTTGGAAAAGAAAAAGGGGGGGGCTGATCCCTGATGGTTGAAAATAACAAGGAAAAGATCCTTCTGGCGCATGGCGGCGGAGGGATATTGATGAAGGAACTTATCAGGTTCATTATTGGAAGGTTGGGGGGGGATGATAATTCGCCTCTTCAGGACAGTGCTGTTATCGATGCTCCAGAAGGCAGGATGGCCTTTACAACGGATTCCTTCGTGATCGATCCGGTCTTTTTCCCCGGTGGAGACATAGGTCATCTGGCAGTATGCGGCACTGTCAACGATCTGGCAGTATGCGGGGCCGTTCCTGTATCTATATCACTCGCGATGATAATCGAAGAGGGTTTTTCCTTCGAGGATCTCGGAAGGATAGTGGATTCTATTGCGGCGACAGCAAAAGAAGCGGGGGTGTCGATAATAACGGGCGATACCAAGGTCGTGGAGAGAGGGAAAGCGGATGGGATATTCATCAATACTACGGGTATAGGAGAAGTTCCCGAGGGTATAGCCCTGTCATCGGCGGCTGCGAAACCGGGGGACATGGTAATTATCAATGGTACCATCGGCGATCATGGCCTCGCGATCCTGAGCCTGCGTGAAAACCTGGATTTCGGGAGCGGGCTCGAGAGTGATGCTGTCCCTCTATCGCAACTGATCGTTCCGTTGCTGGAAAAGACAGAGGGGATCAGGGTAATGCGTGACGCAACAAGGGGCGGGCTTGCCGCAGTCCTGAACGAGATTGCCGAAGATTCGCAGGTGTGTATTCGGATAGATGAATCGGCAATCCCGCTGAAGGAAGCAGTGCGCAAGGGGTGCGAGTTAATGGGGTATGAGCCCCTTCATATTGCCAACGAGGGAAAATTTGTAACCATTGTTGACGGTAATAGTGCTGATGAAGTGCTGGAGATGATGCAGCGGCATATGCTTGGAAAGGAAGCTGCGGTAATAGGCAGAGTTGAGGAAGGGCCGGGGGGACATGTTATCATGAAAACAATGTATGGCGGGGAAAGAGTCGTCGATCTGCCATACGGAGATCTTCTTCCAAGGATATGCTGAGCCGGGTCAGGTTAGAGATATTTTATAAACAGGTTCAGAGGCTTCGATCTCTGTCGCGTTCTAGAGTTTTATACAGGGGCAGACCAGGAGAAGCTGATGGAACAGCTGGGTCCTGTTTTTGACATTGAATTTCCGATATATCTTGCACAAATGGTTCTTGACCGTCTTCTCGGAGATCTTTAGTTCCTGCGCGATCTCCTTATTGCTGAATCCCTGCAGCATATTACAGAGAATCTCGTATTCTCTTTTCGATAACTGCTCCCCGCCGGATTCACTCAATGATAATGAAATGATTTGTTGAATATCTTGAATAGCGCACTGAAGGATTCTTTCTGCCGGCCTGCGTTTTTCAAGCATCATCAAAGATACTATCTCGTCGTTGCTGAATCTGGAAAAACGGCTCATCACAAAACCTTCCTTGGCGAGTAGGAGAGCTATATGATTCAGTCTTATTATACGTTCTCTCTATTTTTTGACAATAGGACGATAGCCTCAATTTCCCACAGAGTGTGTAATACTTCTCCGCCTGGAAGCTGATTTCCCAGCTTTCCGTTGAACGATTCATTTTCGGACGGCTAACGTAGCGAACTCCGGATTCTTACCAGACACTTTTGCCCCAGACACTCTTGCCAGCTATCATCAGGGCAACTATCAGCGCGATGTTTGAGAAGAACAACATGTCAGCTCCTTTCCAGTAGTTCCCGGTCAATTCCTGTTGTTTATTATTGCTGCTCACGGTGTATTGCTACAGCATGTTGTGTGCCACAATTCCCTGTTGTTTCTTATGGTTTCCGGGCAGCCGTAACAACCAGTCAAACAACAAGATACCAGGCATATATATTTTCCGGGCGATTCGACCGGGAGGAAATGAGCCGCAAGGAATGTCAACTAATATTGACACATGAAACAAATCCGTGTAACTTGTTTGATAACAACAAATTGATATGTAAATAAATGTTTACTATTGTGTAAATAATCATTTACATTTCATGTCGATCATTGACCCTGTTCCGGCTGTGTATCAGAATTTTCGCCTGTCGCATACTCCGATCCTTGCCTGTGTCATTCAGATGCTGTAGTCTGTACGTTATGATCGATTATCATCTGCATGGTGATTTCTGCGGGCATGGTAAGGGCAGCCTGGAAGAGTATGTACTCAGCGCTCTTGCCAGGGGGTTTGTCGAAATAGGGTTCAGCGCCCATCTGCCTCTGGTCACGAAGCCCGATCCCTACCACGCGATGCTGGAGGAGAGGCTTCCTGAATATGTCCGGCTTGTTAATTATTTACAGGAAAAATACAGCGGCAGGATAAGGATCCGGCTTGGCATAGAGGCGGATTACTTTCAGGGTTACGAATCAGAGACACGGAGGCTTCTTTCGAGAGCGGCGTTTGATTATGTGCTTGGGGCGGTACATTTTCTTGGGGACTGGCATTTTACCAGCAGGGTGGGACGGGAGCGTTACCGGACAGAGGATCCTGCCAGGGTTTTTCCTGCCTACTTCAAGCTTGTGGGAAAGATGATAGAAAGTGGCCTTTTCGATATTCTTGCCCATCCCGATGCGATCGTGAAGGAGGATTTTTTGCCTGTCACGGATATGGGTGATCATTACAGAAAAATTGCCAGACTGCTCAGGATAAAGAATATGGCTGTCGAGGTAAACACGGCTGGACTGAGGAGGGGGGCCGGAGCTGTATATCCCGGACTCGATTTTCTGAAAGCGTGTGTAAATGAGAATATTCCGGTGACTCTTGGATCGGACGCGCATATTCCCTCCGATGTAGGGCGCGATTTCAGCGATGCGTTTCTTCTTCTTTCGCGCTCCGGTGTGACAGACCTGGCGTTGTGGAAAGGGCGCAGGATGGTGAGGTGTCCGTTGGATGGGAAGTGGGTTACGGAGTTGTAATCAAATCATGGCACGCGCGGGCAAGCGGTCTGTTCAGGTGTTCAACCTTGACAGGATTATTTACAAAAGGTATGTTGCAGTAACATTATCTGGGATTTTGGTATTGAAAGGGGGGAGAGAGAGTCTGAAGCTCTTTCGTGACAGGTGAAAGAAGGAAAAATATTTAAGGAAGGGCTCACATTCGATGACGTTCTCCTGATTCCCGCAAAATCCAGAATACACCCACAGAAAGTTAATCTCAGAACGCGTCTAACGCGTAAAATATGGCTGAACATACCTGTAGTCTCCGCAGCGATGGATACTGTTACCGAGGCCTCTCTGGCGATAGCTCTGGCGAGGGAGGGTGGAATCGGGATCATCCACAAGAATTTTCCGATAGATATTCAGGCCGAACATGTTGAGAAGGTAAAGAGAAGCGAAAGTGGCATGATTACCGATCCAGTTACGATCTCGCCTGACCACCTTGTGAGCGAAGCGTTAGACGTGATGGAGAAATACAGAATCTCGGGCCTTCCGATAGTAAATAGCAAGAATGTATTGGTGGGTATTCTCACGAACAGGGACCTGAGATTCATAGGGCGTTACGATACCAAGGTCAGCAAGGTCATGACCAGGAAGCTCATCACTGCTTCCGAAGGTATTACGATGGATGAGGCTGTGAAAATTCTGCATGCGAACAGAATAGAGAAACTTCCGGTCGTAAACAGCAAGAATTGTCTCAAGGGACTGATTACTGTCAAGGATATCCAGAAAAGAATTGATTATCCCAATGCCTGCAAGGATTCAAAGGGCAGGCTGCGGGTCGGGGCGGCTGTAGGTATTGGCGCCGATACGATGAAGAGAGTCAAAGCGCTCATCGATGTCTCGGTCGATGTCATTGTTGTAGATACAGCCCATGGTCATTCGAAAGCCGTACTCGATACCGTTGAGAAGATCAGGAAAAAATACAGGGGGGTGCAGCTGATAGCGGGTAATGTCGCAACGACTGCTGCGGCCCGTGATCTTGTACGGCTGGGTGTAGATGCGATAAAGGTCGGGATTGGCCCGGGGGCTATCTGTACAACGCGGGTAATCGCGGGTATTGGTGTTCCGCAGATCACGGCGATCATGGACTGTGCTGCCGTAGCCGCAAAAGCCGGTGTTCCCCTGATCGCCGACGGTGGAGTCAAGTATTCAGGTGACATTACCAAGGCGATTGCTGCCGGCGCTGACAGTGTCATGATTGGAAGTTTGTTCGCCGGAACAGAAGAGAGCCCGGGCGAGATAATCTACCACCAGGGAAAGAGCTTCAAGGTATATCGCGGGATGGGATCGGTAGGCGCCATGAAAAAGGGCAGCAGCGACAGGTATTTCCAGGAAAATGTGATTGAGGAAAACAAGTTCGTGGCCGAAGGTATAGAAGGAAGAGTCTCATACAAGGGAAGCCTTTCAAGCAATGTCTTTCAATTGATGGGAGGGTTGAGGGCAGGTATGGGGTACTGCGGTGTCGGGAAGATCGAGGAGTTAAAGAAAAAGGGCCGGTTTTTGAGGATAACGCAGGCAGGATTACGTGAGAGTCATCCGCATGATATAGTGATAACCAAGGAAGCCCCGAATTACAGGACGAGTTAGATCGTGGTCAAATTTCGTGTGTGGGGGCAGGGAGAGTAATATGTTGCAACAGGGATTTCCTGTCGGAAAGGTCCAGGTTGTCTGATACACTCGAAAAGATCAACCAGTCGGTCTGGGAATTACAACAGAAACTGGAAAACAATCCTGACAATCATGCCTTGAGAAAAGATCTGGTGAAATTCTTTCATGAGAGCAGACTGTTCATCGAAAGAAAGGCCGGAGTTCCTGAAAAAGAGAGAAGTTTCCTTATGCTGCAGGAGAGGGAAGCGATCTGTTGTTTCCTGATCCATGGCACTGGTGGCACTCCGGACGAGATGCGTTTCCTTGCTGACAGTCTCTATAGTCAGGGATACACTGTATACGCGATCAGGCTACCTATCGATCCAAAGTCTGTTGATTCAGGATTTGGCGATTTCTTGAGAGGCCGGTTCGGTAATGGGAACCGGAAAGGGAATAACGGAAATCACGTTCGAAATAGAAGCACCTGGAGTGTCAGCCTGTCGCAGTCCGAGGTTGTGCTGGATACTCTCCTCAGCTACTCAAAGAGCACTTATGTGATCGGAATGAGTTTTGGGGGGACGCTGGCTCTGAACCTGTTGAGGAAATTTCCCGTAAAAGGAACTATCCTGATATCCCCGGGGTTGTTTCCGACAAGAAGCAACAGGTATCTCTTTTTCAGGTTGTGGCAGAAGGTCCTTCCGTCACTGGCGAAGGAGATTGCCCCTGTCAAAACAACGATAATCGAACTTATCGAGAAAACACGATCTGAGTTTGCGCCTGTCAATGACCCTATCCTGGTGATCCAGGCTGAAGATGATCCTGTCATAAGCTCCAAGGGGTTAAATTTTTTGAAACGGCACAGCACAAATCCCAAGTCAAAATTTGTCTGGTTAAGGGATGGGGGCCACGTTCTTATCCGGGGGAGCAGGGCGGAAGAAGTAGCGAAGCTGTGTGCTGATTTTATCAAGAAGGTCTGATCGATTTTGTGGTTCAATCGATGTCGAATTCAAAAGAAAGGTCGAGCTTGCGGAGTTGAGCGGCCTTTTCCTTGACGATTTTCTTCGACTCAGTGGAGTTTTCCTTCCTGAAACGAGAATACGCATCGAGAAATTCATCGTATGTTCTGCTGAGTTGCTTCGTTATGTCTTTTTCCCGTATTGAACACTCGAGATGGTATAGTTCTCCATTGGATATCCTGTCAAAAATATTGAAATATTCACTTTTCATAACAGAGAGGGTTTTTACGTATTTTTCAAAGTTTTTTGACAGTTTCCCCAATATATCCGCTATAGCGGTCGATTGGCGCAATGTCTGGACCAAATAGGATTGGGCCAGGCTATAGTATGTCTTTCCTCTTCCGATATATGTTTCGGTTGTGAAGTTCATGTGCGGCGTTGAGTTGGGCCTGGTTCCGGAAGCATTATTGAATATACCCATTGAAACGAGTAGAAAATCGGCATTTATTTTGTATGTCAGGTATTTTACTCTTGGGTTTTTCTCATTACGGATGCTTTCAAAAAGTAAAAGGTCGTATGGTACGACGTATCTTTTAAGAGCCTGGTGATACTCAGGGTGAATCAGTGATTCAAGAAGGCTGGCGAGATATACGTTTACGTCTTCATCGAAGCAGTCATCATTTGAGGGATACCCGCTTTCTATTCTACTGTAGAGAAGGTTGTTCATCATGAAAAAGCTGGTGGATTCAGGTGAGGACTTAACTTTCCCTACTGACGTGTAAGTGCTGATTGCAGTCATGTCGAATCTCCGATGCATTGCCAAGCTGCGGTTTCTGGTGTCTGTCGTAGTATTTCAGCAAAGAGTATGCCATTATGAAAAAGACCACTGACGGCATGCGCAAATTAATAGTTTATAATTTTGACGATTCTGTTATAGTATTATACTGTTGTACGGGATAGACGGAAGATTATTAGCTGAAAGACGAGGATAGATGATGAAACTTGGTTTTCTCCAGATGCGTTGCAGGTTCGGGGAGATTAAATATAATGTGAAAAGGGCTATAACCTTGTTAAGCAAGGTCAAGGACGCGACAGTAGTGCTGCCTGAGCTTTTCAATACGGGGTACCTTTTCAAGAATAAGACCGAACTGAAATCGCTTGCAGAGAAGGTCAAGGGTGGTTTTACTACCACGGAGATGAAGAATATTGCAAAAAAGAATAATCTTAACATTATTTTCGGTATAGCCGAAAAATCAGGCTCGAAAATATACAATTCTTCCGTCTACGTATCATCCAAAGGTAAAATAGAAGTATATCAGAAGATACACCTTTTTGACCGGGAGAAATTGTTTTTCACCCCTGGCAAATCGCTGAAGGTAGTATCGTCCGGTAATGCAAAACTGGGAATGATGGTCTGTTTCGACTGGATGTTTCCTGAGGTCGGCAGAGTTCTGACTCTCAAGGGCGCCAATATACTGGTTCACCCGGCCAACCTTGTTCTTCCCTGGGGGCAGTCGGGAATGAAGATGAGAAGCCTTGAAAACGGTGTTTTTTCTGTTACTGCAAACAGGATTGGAGTAGAAAAACGCGGTGCCATGAGCCTGACATTTACAGGTGGAAGCCAGATAGTAGATCCCCGGGGTGAAGTTATCGTCTCCGCGGGTGACCGGAGCGAGTGTCTGAAGGTCAAACAAATAGATTTACATGAAGCGGCCGACAAGAATATAACATCGACCAACCACTTGCTCGGGGACAGGCACCCTTCGATCTATGCCCTGATATCAAAGAGCATGAGCAGGAAGAAATCATAATCAGCAGGTGCCAGGATCACAAAAATACATATTCCCGCTTCAGATATGCCGGTTCGCAAGGTTTTGCAAAACGCATTGACAGCTAGCATATTCGTTCTCTAATCTTCTCGATGTTCTTTCAAATTCCCTATAACACCTTGTTAGTACTGAGATTTGTCATAATCCGTACCTTGGCATAATCTTTGCGTTTTTCCCCGCCGAGAATGATCCAGCCGTAGTTCGGGGTGTTCCGTGAGGGGAGCCGTAAGGCTCGTTTCTGTGCGCTAAGGAGATAACTGTGCGAAATCATAAAAGAAAACCTGTTCTTACATCCCCATGGAAGATAGGCGTGTTTGTAGCCATGATGCTGATGTTAACCAGCTTCGGTGTTGGTTACTATATAATGCATCTCTATAATATCGATCTTTCCTGGTTGCGGGGAAATGAATCGAAATGGGTAATAGATTCGTCTCAGTTTTTCAGGGAGATATATCCACTTGCTTCAGGTGTGATCCTTATTTCTCTTTTTGCCTATTTTATCATTGCCACAGCCGTCAGGAGATACAAGTTCTTTCTTGCCTCCGGGCAGGATTACAGGAAGATGATATCCCTTGCTGACAGTATAGATGACCTGACCAATCCGGCCCAGATCGCCAAACTATCCAATTACCCGGAGTTGCAGAGCATCCTCAGAAATTATGGAGATCAGATCAAAGAGATCTCTGAGGAAATGGATAAATTGGGTGAAGAAGAGAGATCTGTGGATCTCGAGATGGAGATCGAATCGGTGTTGAAGGGAAAGGCCCTCCAGGAGACGATTATCAATGGCAGATGGTGGGCGCCCCTGGTAAGAAAGATCGAAGCCCATATAAATGATCATAAGGATAATATGACCGCTCTACGGAAACAGTTTGAAACCGGCAGGCGGATTAACGGACAGGTATCTCTTTCGCTCGGCAGGATCATGGAATCGATCAACGGGTCCAGCGAGGATATTCTGGAAATAGTCAGATCGGTTGGAGGGCTGAACAGCGTCTCAAAACAGATCACTGAAAGCGGGATTGACGATGTTGCCGGGAGTGCTTGTCTGTCAGGCGAGACTAGCAAAAACGCCGTTCAGCAGATCGGTAATGCTTTGCGCAGCCTTGTTGAGAACAGCGAGGTGCTTCGTGAATTTTCAGATGAAAACAACGGACTTGCTCTGAATATAGCTCTCATGGCAGCGAGGGGGGATGCTTCAGAACAGGATCTGGCGCAGTTTGCGGAAAAAATACGATCCACAGCCGAGCGTTTCAACAAACTTGGCAGGGGATTAGTGGAAGCTGTGAGAGTCCTTGAACAAAACATCAGTATAGTCCGAAAAGGAATCGGTAATACCGGACTGGAAGGTATCAACACAGAAAATATCAGCATGTCGATTTCTGACATTTCAACAAACATAGAAAAAAGAAGTCATTCGCTCCAGGAAAAAATAATCAGCCTGACCAATGAAATTGAATTACTGGATGATGAATTCCACAAAGTTGTGGAGAATGATCCCGACAGTTGCAGAGAACCGGAAGAAATGGATGTAGTGGACCGTAATATGGAACATGTTGCTCCGGCTGATGGATCATCTGCCAGCTTCGAAAAAAGCGAGAGTAATGCATCCGACCACTCCAGGCTTGTCATAGATCATGGAAATATGTGTGAGGATGCCGATTCGCAGGAAGAAGAAGTGTGGAGCGCGGATGATTTCGGGCAGATTAATGTAATGGGAAATGTAAAAGCTTCTTCCGTGCCCGAACCAGGGCAGGAGATATCACTGGATGATTTTTCGGTTACTGGCAAAGAAGAAAACGACGCGGGCGATACGAATGAAGCGTTTCAGGAAGTTCTACCTCCTGAAAATATAGATTCGAAGGAGATCGCGGGCGACCCGGAACAGGTAGCACAGCCTGGTCCCCGAGACGGAGAAGACTGGATGGAGATGCCGGGGCATCGTTGGGTTAAGATCAATGCTGAAGAAGGAAAGCCGGAAGAAAAATCGATAGTAGATCCAGTTGCTACTGGAACAGGAGACATGCCGGATATGGAAAATGAAGGTATACCTGAAGCGGGAAATCCTGTGAAAGAGGTAACCGATGCGATCCGTTCTGCCAGTGTTCAGGTGGAAGAAACCGGGGAACCTGCAACAATGCCTGAAGGGCTGGAAGATAGTGAACCGGTATGTGACCTTTTTGAACTCGGTGCTGTTGAATATGTAGAAAAAACCTGAACCAAAAAACGAGGTAAAGGTATTGAGCATATTAAATGAGGAAAACAGAAGTCTCTTTGGTGAACAGGTCAATGATCATGTCGCCAAATTGAATGACCTGATGAGTCATGGCTCAGGGCAGGAATTCAAGGAACATGTTTTGCGGAAAATCGGATTCGCGAACAGACTTCTTGAGGGCAGCCTGGGAATGCTCGGAATGAATGAATGGGGCAGGACGCTCGGGTTATTCGGAAGCCTGCTGGATAAAGTAGCCGGTTCTACAGGATGCTGGGACGAGACACTCTCGCAGATAGTCTCGGAGATCCTCGAAACCGAGGAACAGGTAATTGCTGAACTCATATCCGGAAACACGGAGCAGTTGGATTCAAAAGAAACATTTTTTGGGCTTCAGCAGGAGATCGAAGTACTTCTCTCCGAATCATATACGGAGATAAAACCGGTTGAGGTCAATAACGAACCCGTCAGGCTTGAGCCCGGCGCGGAATCAGTCCATGTGTCCGAAACACTTTCCATAAATCCGGTTGCAACAAAAACGAACGAGGTCGCAGGGGAGGAAATACACGAAGAAGCAAACGAATTCAATACCATGCGACACCTGATTTCTTCTCTCGAGAAGGTCGATAGCAGGCTGCTGGATTGTATTGATTCACCCGGGGAAAACGCTGCTATGATAAGGGAGCTCGAACTTGTTTTCGGGGAAAGCGAATTTTTCATGGGCCTGGTAGGCAATATACTGAGACAGCTCGGCGGCGAAAATAAATCGTTCAGATCCAAGGTATCCAGCAGGACGGTACTCGATGGAGTCGAGGATTTCATGGAGATGAACAACCGTATGCATGGATGGAGCTCGCGGTTCGAATTGTTCACGGATGAATTCTCGCTTGAAAGAAAGTCAGCTTCGGAACTGGCTGAAATACTTGAAAACTGCATGTTTGATATTTACAGGATGTACGAAGGAAGAGATGATTTTGATCTTGTAATTGATGTTCAGATAAAAAATGAAGGTTCTTACCTGGTCGCAAGATTAGCCGATAACGGTACTGATTTCCTGAGTGACTCACAGGTTGACAAAGATGATGCCATGGCTTTCTACAAGGGTCTGCTCAAGGTAAGAGGTATTCTTAAGAAGTGGGGTTGCCTGCTCTGGGTAGAACCGGAAAATGGCAGAGACGGGAGATTCCGTTTCACATTCCCCCGTTCATCCGTGATGACGGATTATCATCTTCTTTCCGCGTCGGGCACACAGTTCGCCGTTCCATGCCGGTGTATTGAAAGGTATATGGATAGAGAGGGTATTCAGGAAGACGCAGGTAGCAGCAGAAGATATGTAAATGTTTCAGGGAAACAGATTCCTGTCTGCAGGCTGGATGAACTCGCAGCTGAAGAGATCGATGCAGGTGTGGAGGAGAACAGGATTGTCATCATGGGCCTTGCCGAAAAAAGAATCGGGATAATTACTTCTGAAGATCATCAAAAAATAGAAGGGATATTCGAACAACTAACCGAGAATCCCTGGGCTTCGATAACAAGGCATACGCTGCATATAGGTGATAAGGAATATCCGGTGCTGGACCCGGAGATGGTAATAGAGAAATATGGATTGATATATGGTTATAACGAAATCCCGGATAGCGCCGGGTCGTTTATAGAGGGCGAAAAAAGGGTTGGGGTATAAGAGAGATTTCGCGTGTACGAATACGAGCGAACAGTTCCGGAACTATCAGTTGCTGGAACAGGCACTGTAGCACAGAGAGGTTGTCATGGTTAAACAACATCAGCGCGATTATGGCAGTATCATCATTGGTGGGCATGACGACGTCAGCGAGGTTATGACTTCAGTCGAAGCAGCAGAATACCTCAAAATGCATGTTAAGACGGTATGTCGCCTTGCTAAAGAAAAAAAGATTCCTGCCAAGAAGGTAGGAAGCGAGTGGCGTTTTCTGAGAAGCGTCCTTGACAGGTGGCTCTCTCAGGAGGAGGTTATCACTACAGCAGAGTAGGATAGCTTCGGGAGTACGTCGATGCCGAAAACTCGATTTGAGAGATTGGATACGCCCGGTTCCGGGATTGCCGCGTTTCGGATCTCCGGGAAACTGGGGTTCCACCAAAACAGCAAAGTGGAACACTTGATCGATGAGTGTCTCAAAAGAAATTTCAAAATCGTGGTTTTTGATTTTTCCGGGCTCTCTTCCCTGGGGGGTGGTGTGGCAAAGATTTTCAGAAACTTTGTCAGTACTCTTGGTGGACAGGGCGGAGTCGTCAGGTTTGTCATAAACAGCGATACTGTACTGGAATTTCTGCGGGATGATGATGTCGAAATCAATGTTTTCGAGACATATGAAGAAGCTATGAGCAAGACGGATTCGCTGCCTGTTGAGGAGACAAGCGATGAGGCGCATGTCGAGCAGCAGGTTGAAGAACAATTTGCTGATGCGGATGTTGTGGATCAGGTTTCTTCTCAAACATCGGATATCATTCTCATGTCGTACGACGGAAAAAATGAATCCGATACTCCCCAAACGCCCGGCGATGGAGACAACATCATCTCCGAGATATTTGATTCGAAAAAAGATAATTCACCGCCATCCTGGATAGAGGATCCGGTTTCTCCGTTTGATGAGAAGAGACAAGAGAATACCGGGGGTAAAGAAGAGACTAGTGACATCAATAAAAGATTGAAACGCAGTATCCTCGAATTGAAAGCGCTTTTTTCGATAAGCACGGATTTCAATGCAATAAAAGACAAGAAAAGGCTGATAGATATATTTCTTCTTACATCGATCGCCCAGGGAGGCGTCGAATCCGCAGTGTTTTTCGAGAAGAAAGAGGAATTATATGTTCCGGTTATGCTGAAAGGAATCAGTGAAGAAGATCTTGTGCCATTTAACCTGTCAGATAATGAGATGAAGAGGATATCCGGAAACCACGATTTGATATCGATCGATTCGGATTCATTCAACGAGAACATAAGGAAAATCCTGAAGGCCTCGGGACTGGAATATTTCTATCCATTCAATACCAAGGATGGAATGACCGGAATCGTCTTTCTTGGAAAACGGATCACTGGGAGAGGAATGCAGAAGGAAGACTTTGAGTTCATGAAGATTCTTATCAATATCGTCCGTGGCGCGTTCCAGAATGCGGTTATGTTTGAACGGGAACATAACAGGACCTTGGGAATTGTAAAGACTTTGATATCACTGATTGAGGAAAACACACTGCTTAAAGGCACATCCGAGTTCGTGTCGCGTTATGTAGGGATGGTTGCAAAGGATATGGATTATCCGGAGGATCATTTCAACGATCTTATATACGGTACAGTCCTGAGAGATATGGGAATGATCAAAGTCAGCGACCTGATCGTCAGAAGCCCGCGTGAGTTGAGCAAAGATGAATGGAATGTTATTAACAGGCATCCTGATGACGGTGCGGAAATGCTGCGGAGAATGAAATTCAATGATCATGTCATTAACATAGTCATGAGCCACCATGAGCGTTTCAATGGTGAAGGATATCCAAGAGGGCTCAGAGGCAAAGAGATTCCTCTTGGCGCAAGAATCATTTCAGCCGTGGAGAGTTATTCGGCGATGATCCATGAAAGGCCGAACAGGCCGGCGCTTTCCGAAAAAGAAGCGCTTGAAACGCTTAAAGAGAATTATGGGCTTCGTTATGACAGGGAGATAGTCAAGAGGTTCGTGAAGATAATGGAAAAGGAAATCGCCAGATCGGTGCGGCCTGTTGGCGTGGGTTCCTGAAGGAAGTGAAGGTTTTGAGTAAAGGTATTCTAGTTGTCGATGATGATCCCAATGTGGTTGAGATCATTACAGAATCGCTCAGAAACGATGGGTACAGGACGGAATCCGCTTATGATGGAGTGGATGCTCTGCAAAAATACGACGACTTTCACCCGGACCTTGTTATCCTGGATGTGACATTGCCCCGACAGGACGGGTTATCAGTCTGTAATGAGATAAGGGCCAGGGATGTTCATAGTGATGTTCCGGTCATCATGATCTCCGGAAACTCGGTTTCCGAAACTATGTTCAACGGGTTCAAATCCGGAGCCCAGGACTATATCAAGAAACCTTTTTCCGTGAACGAAGTGCTCGCAAAGGTGGGTAATTTTCTGGAACAGGCCAATGGAAGAAAGAATCTCAGAGAAGAGAAGGAGGTTCTCAAAGAGGAGCTTCTGAAAGGGCAGGAAGACCTCAAGCGGATCAACAGGGAACTCAAGAAAAAAGTTCTGGATATGCGCACACTTTTTGATCTGAGCCATGACCTCAACAGGTTGCAGGATACTGAAGAACTCTGCCATATTCTCTTTCTAACGGTAATCGGGCAGCTTGGCGTAGAGTCAGTGGGGTTGTTTCATGTCGAAAACGATTCCGACAACTATCTGGTATTTGCCGGCGGCAAAAGGGTTCGGGACAGTGTTCTGAGAACGGTCAGGCTGTCCAGGGAGACTGGCCTTTCCAGCTATGTACTCGAAAATGGCAACGTTCTGGACTTGAAGCATTCCGGACTTCCGGAAGACGCAATGCTTGAAGCAACATTTATTAGAGACCTCGGATTCGAATACTGTTTCCCGCTCATAACCAAATCACGTCTCATCGGGATCATTTTTATTGGTGGAAAGATCAACAAACAGGAATATACCGACAATGATTTCGATATATTCAAATCCATATGCAACTCCGCCACGACAGGCTTCGAAAATTCAAAATTATATGCCGAACTCCAGAATACGTACCTTTCGACTATCAAGGTGCTTGTTTCCACCATTGAAGCAAAGGATCCGTACACAAGGGGACATACGGACAGGGTAGCCGGGTATGCGAGATTGATAGCCGAAAAAATGGGTATGGAAAAAGAGCAGAGGGATATAGTAAGTTTCGGTGCGGCGCTTCACGATATAGGCAAGCTTGGAGTGTATGAGAGTATACTTAACAAGCCGGGTGAATTAACAGAGCAGGAATGGAAAATTATCAGAAGCCACCCCGAGGTAGGAGCAAATATAATAAAGAACCTGAAATTTCTTGAATCTTCCACTGACCTTGTCAGGCATCACCATGAACGTCTTGATGGAAAGGGGTATCCTGACGGGCTCAAGGGTGATGAGATTTCGATAGGCGCGAGAATAGTAGCTGTGGCTGACAGCTTCGATGCGATGACGACCACGCGTTCATACCGCGAAGCTTATGGTTTTTCGGAGGCTTTTGAACTGCTCAGGATGCAACCCAACAAGTTTGATCAGGAAATAGTCGAAAATCTCATAGAATTGTATGAAGATGGATTGATCAGGGAGTAAAAACCGGTTCCACTGACAACCTGCCGCTTCAATGATAAAAGGCGTCTAATCCTTTTATTTTTTTTGTCTTTGGGAGTCTTGGGCACATTGCTGTAAATAGTATTTCCAGACTGATCAGTATACCCGCCGGTGTGGATGTAATGTATCATGTTATATCACAGCGTCATAGAGCGTACTATATATGGATTTCAGTTCCGGCATTCAAATTGCGGAATAATTCGGGCAATAAATGGTGGAAAGATATCGGGGAGTGCCGGCCCGGGGTGATACGGGTGTGATGATGATGGGTAAAGGGTCGTCACTCTTTTTTTGAGGAACGGTTCCAGGTATGATGATTATTTGATTTCCACGGGTTCTGTCGGTTTGGCGAACGCTTTCTCCACGAGTTCGTTGCGAAGGGCGTTGATGTCCAGTTTGCGTTTAAGTTTTCCACCCCTGGCTATTGATATCATACGGGTTTCTTCACTGATGATTATCGTGATCGCGTCGGTTTCTTCAGACAGGCCCAGGCCGGCCCGATGCCTTGTCCCCAGTGATTTGGCCAATCTTGGATTCTGCGAGAGAGGAAGGATGCATCCGGCGGCGAGTATCCGGTTTTTTTCGATCACGACCGCGCCATCGTGAAGCGGGCCTGGCGGTGTGAAGATAGTAACCAGGAGTTCTCCCGTGACCCTTGCATCGAGCTGTGTGCCTGTCTCGGTGTAGTTTCTGAGGCCGACATCCTGTTCAAGGACAATTATCGCTCCCAGACCTTTCTGGGTCAGCTGGTGACAGGCTTTCAATATCTCGCTTACGGTTCCCGATTCTTCCACCCTGAAGAAGATTCCGAAGATACGGTTCTGACCGAGCTGTGTGAGAGCTTTTCGGAGCTCGGGCTGAAAAAGGATGACGAAGGCTATTACCCAGACCGTTTTCAGGCTGCTCAGAATCCAGTTGAGAGCGTTAAGATTAAGCCATTGAGCAACAAAAGAAAGGATAATAAGCAGAAACAGGCCGATGAACATCTGCGTAGCCCTGCTTCCCTTGAATAACAGGAACAGGCGGTAAAAAAGAAAGGCGACAATAATAATGTCCAGTATATCTATAGTGATTTTAAGATGGAAAGGATTCAATGTCCGGTGTCCTTCCGTTCGATCGCATTCCAGACCCTGATAAAATCAGA
>CBDUUV010000004.1:0-47793 GCA_965370495.1 uncultured bacterium | reverse complement strand
TTTATATGCTACCCGAATCCCGTCACCACGGATGTTATTACCGTCCGGGTCGAGATCTCGGGAAGAGCGGATGTTACGATCAGGGTGCTGAATCTCGAGGGTGAAGAGGTCATTATTTCAAGGACAAGTCATGACTGGCCAGAGGGAAGCGTGCCCTTCGAGTTGACAATACCTGTTCATGGGGTATCGAGCGGAATCTATATCTGTCATATGGAGGTGTCGGGAGAGGGTAGAAAATGGAGTGGAGCAAGAAAATTCGCAGTCATCAGATGATACCGCGCGATGGTTTTTGCTGTATGCGCGCGCGCGCAGCATCGGGGAGTGTCTGAAGAATCAGGCAGGCGGGTCAATTTTCCCGCCTCTGCGGGATAACGAAGTTGACGATAGGTACCAAATAGATTAAAATGATCTATATCTTGTTAGATTTGATTGGAGGGTAAGATGCTTCGCCGAATCATTCTCATAACGCTGTTGCTGCTTTCCGTCTCGGGTATGGAGGCCGTGGCCGGTGAACCCGGGACGAGTGGTTTTATCTTTCTCAGGCTTGGCAACGGAGCCCGTGCGAGCGGTATGGGAGAGGCTTACACAGCTGTTGCTGATGACGCGACAAGCATATACTGGAACCCGGCAGGAATGTCCGCGGTGGAAGGAGTGCAGCTGAATGTCACTCATTCCGAGTGGTTGATGGATATACGGTTTGAACAGGTTTCTGTTGTAACCGAAGCGTTGGGTGGTGCTTTCGGGCTTGGTTTTACCGGGGTCTATTACGGGGAGATCGACAGGTACGGGGTGAACCCTTCACTTACTCCTGACGGGACTTTTGCTCCCTACGACCTGGCTCTGTCGGTAGGGTATGCCAGAGATATACTGCCGAATATTTCTGCAGGCGCAGCGGTCAAGCTTATATATGAGAAAATAGATTTTGAATCGGCGACCGGTTACGCTGTCGATCTTGGCCTGACTCACAAGAGCAGGATCGAAGGGCTTACCCTGGCTGTTTCGATGCTGAATCTTGGCCCCCAGGCGAAGTTTGTCGAGGAGAAGTTCTATCCGCCATTCCAGATGAGGTTCGGTGCGGCGCACAGAAGTGAGAAAGAATGGATGAAGGGGAGCCTCATACTTGCGGCAGATGCGGTATTTCCCAATGACAGTGAATCAAAATTTCACATGGGGCTCGAATATATGTATCATAACGTTCTTGCCGTGCGCCTCGGGTACAAGAAAGGATATTATGTACAGGGAGCTTCCATGGGGTGTGGCTTGTTTTATAAGAACCTCAGGTTTGATTACTCCTATGCTGCCATTGCCGACGAGCTTGGAGATGTTCACCGGATTTCGATCAATGTTTTCCCGTCGCTTTGAAAGCTTCGAGTGAGAATTCTCCGTTTTCAAGCTTCAGATATGTAAAATGGTCTACCCAGTCTCCCAGTATGACAAACATTTTGCCCGGGAAGCGCTGTATCACAGGCAGGTGGATATGCCCCATCACGAATACGTCATTACCGTTATTGAAAAACGATCTTTCCGCTATTGAAGCGACGGTTTCGGCATATCGCCGCGTTTTTCGGTTTGTTATGGATTTGCTTGTTTTTGAGAACCGGCGCGCAAAAGTATACATGAGGTCCGGATGTACAAGTCTTGCAAGGGAGACGACAAACCGGTTTCCAATAAACGCCTTGAGAACCTTGTACCCGTAGTCTCGTGGCATGAGTGTGTCGCCGTGAGTCATTGTAACTGTGTGGCCCTGAAGTTCGTGGGTCGCTTCCGGTGGAAGTATTGTGATCCCGATCATGTCGGGAAGAAAACTGCCGAACCAGTGATCATGATTTCCGCCGATGATGTAAATATCAGTCCCCGTGTCGGCCAGGCTTTTCAGGCCCGACAGAATATCGTTGTAGAACCTGGGTATTACACTTTTGTACTCGAACCAGAAATCGAAGATATCTCCCAGAAGGTACAGTCGCGATGCTTCGCCGCAACTTTCAAGGAATTCGAGAAAGAGTTTTCGTTTTTTGCTTTCTTCTTTACCGTCGCTGTGGTATTTAAAATGTGTGTCTGAAACGAAAAAGACTGTATCGTTCAACGGCTGTTCTCCATTCAGTTTTTTTTACCGATCGAACGATATATGTCAGAGAGGAAGAGAAACTTCAAGGGAAATCGGATTGTTTCCCGGCGCATTATCCAGGGAGTTATATTATGGAACCTTTATGGGACAGGGTTAAGAAGAGCATGGCGGAATGGTATGGAGTAGCATACGACAAGACCGACGAACTGGCGAGGATAGGTAAGAAGAAGATAGAAATGGCCGGTATCAACAGAACGATAGAGAAACACCTTTCCGAACTTGGCGGAAGGCTGTTCGACCTGATCACGGAGAAAAATCACAAGGGTAACAAAACAGTTGAGGACGAGATCATCAAGAGGTTCGTAGAAGAAATCAGGGAGTTGGAACAGCAGTTAAAGCTAAAGGAAGATGAAATAGAAACGATAAAGATGGATGGAGGCACCGGCCATAATAGAGAAAAAGGGGAAGAAAAATAAGAGGGGGAATTTTTTTTCCTGATATATCTTTTGTTTGCCGGGTTTAAGTACAGAGTGAATGGAATACCGGAATTTTTCCCGCATCTAAAAACCGATTTGTTAATATAGAGAAATAATGAGGGAAAGAAAGAAATAACTCGTATTTCAAAGAAATAGTTCTGTTATCCGGCTGATTTGGCTGATTTACATATATATCAGGTAAATTAAGAGCAAAATATATGCTTGACAAGGATCTGTTAATAGTGTAAAATCTGCATTGGATTTGGTGTCAGGAGAAAGTAGAAGTCTGGATAGGAAGGATGCCGTTCGTCGACCGCAGCTTCTGTTGAACCCCACCTGATGAAAAAACAATCAAAGTGCCGGTTTGTGTGTATAACTGGAGAGTCTCGGAACAACTGTCTCCGGACGCGCAGTCGGCCAGCAGGGAAGGGCGGTTTAACGGTAAGGGGTGAGAACGGTCGGAATGATCCCGCAGGGCGGCAGCCGCCTTTGCATAATTCTTAAGTGAGTTTGCCCGAGTATACAGGAGATGTGTAATATGTATCCGGAAGGAAGAGATAGCGACTACATGGGAGAGAAGAGTCTAGACCTGTACCTGAAAGAGATCAATAATACGGCTTTGCTTACAAGAGAGCAGGAACGTGATCTGGCCTGCAGGATCAGGGACGGTGAGGAAACCGCACTGCACGGTCTGGTAAAGGCTAATCTCAGGTTTGTAGTATCCATCGCGAAGCAGTATGTCAATCAGGGACTTTCCCTGGCGGATCTCATTAATGAAGGAAACATGGGGCTTATCAAGGCAGCCAAGAGATTTGATGAGAAGCGTGGTTTCAAGTTCATATCGTACGCGGTCTGGTGGATTAGACAGGCAATGCTTCAGGCTCTGGCTGAACAGTCGCGGATAGTACGTCTTCCTCTGAACAGGGCTGGTACACTGTACAGGATAGGAAAGGTTTCCAGGCAGCTCGATCAGGAGCTCGGAAGGACACCTGAGGTAGAGGAAATTGCTAAAAAGCTGAATCTCTCCAATGAAGAAGTCAGGGACACAATGAAGATTGCCAACAGCCATCTTTCCCTGGATGCTTCGTTCAATAATGACCAGGAGGAGAATTCACTCGTAGATTATCTTGCTGATGATTCCCAGGATTCTCCGGATGAGATGACATATGTCAATGCTCTCAGTAACGATATGCAGAAGGCGCTGGGTACTCTGACAGACCGTGAAAGAATGATCCTGAGTCTCTATTTCGGCCTGGAGGGTGAGGAACCCCTGACACTTGAAGAAATTGGTAAAAAAATGAATCTAACCCGTGAAAGAATTCGCCAGATCAAGGAGAAATCGATTACAAGATTACGTCACAGCACTCGAAGTATGTACCTCAAGGGCTACGTGCAGGAATAAGAGCGGTAACGGGTTAGAGCAGTCATAGAAAGGGTGGAGGAAAAATCTTCCACCCTTTTCAGTCAAACAGGGTTTCTGGAACATCACTTGCAATGTTTTACGTTGCTAATTATTTCTTGACATCGGGGATATCCCGAATTAGCCTGACACCGGTGGAAACCACAGATTTTTCGTTAGGACTGGGAAGGAACGATGGACAGGTATTATACGTTTTTATATGTTCGCCGGGGTAATGCTGGCGTAAAATCCATCAGGGTCCACAGAGTGCTTGCACTCAGTCTCGTGGCGGTGCTTGTCGTTTTTATCACGACGTCCATGGCCTTGGCCTTTCGTTATGCCGGGCTGAAGGTGGATTCGAATATCCTGGCCGGGCTCAGGAAAGAAAACGAGGAGCTTGCTTCCCGGTTGATGCTGTTTGAATCTGAGGTCGTCGATCTCAAGAAACGCATGAATGTCAACTTCGAGTTGCAGAACAGGGCAAGGTTGTTGGCGAATCTTGATCCCATACCCGGGGATGTATGGCAGGTAGGTGTTGGCGGGCCGGAACCCTGGTTGCTCGACAGGGAAATCAAAGCAACAGACCTGGTTTTCTCGGGTTTTGAAAATGATATCGACAGGATTGTGCGCCAGTCCCGGTTGCAGAAAGAAAGCTACAGGGAAATCATTGAAATACTCGATAAAGAGTCTGATATTAGAAAATGTACTCCCTCTGTAAGGCCGCTGAAAGGTGGTTTCCTTTCCAGCCGTTTTGGAAGAAGGATGGATCCTTTTACAGGCAGGATCGCTTTTCACAAGGGTGTGGATTTTTTCGCGAGGAGCGGTACACCGGTTATGAGCACTGCCGGTGGAATGATAACAATGGCGAAAAAGAACGGCAGCATGGGGCTTACGATAGAGGTTAACCATGGGAATGGTTTTAAGACGAAATATGCGCACCTTTCAAAAATACTTATAAAACGTGGACAGCGGATCAATCGAGGGGAGATCATAGGGCTTGTAGGTAATACCGGACGTTCAACCGGACCCCACCTGCACTACGAGGTGCTTTTCAGAAAGACGCACAGGGATCCGTTGCATTATATTATCCCTGAAGGTGTATATTATGATTGATGCCTGATGGAAATCTGCAAAAACGATCTCATTTTTTCTTGTCAATTTTCAGAGTAAACAATAGACTGTGTATCACAGAGCATACTGGTTTGCCTGTTTGATGGAAGGCCCGTCGGTTTGAATATGCGATCTTTCAGGATAATACACGGGATAATGGTTTTTGTCCTTTTGTTATCGATGTGCCTGACGGAGGTTGCGGCGGACGTGGTCCCGGCTTCCAGGCTTGTCAGAAAGATCCGGCATTATTCAGGTCCCGATAAGACCAGAATCGTACTGGATCTAAGTGGCTCGTGCAAATACAGTATCAGTGAACGTACCAGGCCTCATCGTATAGTCATCGATATTCCTTCGGTCCGTTTTTCTTCGAGCGTAAGAATGATCAGGGTGAGCGACGGGATACTAACGCGCATAAGGATCAACAAACTTCGCAAGGGAGCCCAGATCGTCTTCGACCTTCCTCGGAAGATCAAATACAAGCATTACACGCTTGGCCCGAATTATTTGCATCCGGACAGGATCGTGATAGATCTTGAAAGGACTATCACGACTCACGAAAAGAAAGAGAGGGTTGCGCGGGCTGAAAAGGTAGCTTCGAGCGGTGATCTTATAGTCATCGTGGATCCCGGGCATGGGGGCGGAGATCCTGGAACGAGTTCGAGGAGCGGGATCAAAGAAAAAACGATAGTTCTGTCGATATCAAGGATGATCAAGGAAGAAATCGATTCGTATAAGGGGTTCAAAGCGATCCTTACCCGCAATGGTGATTATGATGTAGGCCTTGGTGACAGGATAATGATCGGAAGGAGCCATGGGGGGAATTGTTTTGTTAGTATTCATGCCAATGGTAACCCGT
This sequence comes from uncultured bacterium, assembly GCA_965370495.1. Lineage (GTDB taxonomy): Bacteria > Krumholzibacteriota > Krumholzibacteriia > Krumholzibacteriales > Krumholzibacteriaceae > Krumholzibacterium. Next base: position 41,887 of record CBDUUV010000004.1, on the reverse strand, counting down.
CTTCAAAACCACGGGGTTCGGAGATATATTACCTTTCGGTCGACGGGGCCGATGATGAAAATGCCGAATCCGTTGCTGAACGTGAAAATATGATTTTTGACATGGGGCAGGAGGGTGAGGCCCTCAATGATGATGTAGAATGGATCCTGGGGGATTGGGGTAGAAAGGAGGCTATGAACCAGAGTTTCGCCCTGTCGCGAAAGATAGCCCGGAAGATGTCGAAACTGGGATTTACTCCATTCAGGGGGATAAAACAGGCTAATTTTGTGATTCTGAGGAATCTGCAGAAACCATCCATTCTGGTAGAGGTGGCCTTTTTGACCAATCGCAAGGATGCCTCTCTCATAAAGAAAAGCTCGGTCAAGAGACAGATCGCCAGAGCAATTGCTACAGGCATAGTGGAGTATCTTTTCGAGAACCCTCCGGAAGGCTGTGACAGGGAACCAGTGATGCTCCTGACTCATATAGTCGGCAGAGGAGATACGCTTGGCCGGATAGCCAGAAAGTATGGAACGACAATAAGGGAGATCTGCAACATGAATGGAATAAAACGGAGTTCCACCATACGCCCGGGGCAAAAATTAAAAGTAATGCGGAAAATCGAACGATTGACAGGTTCATGAACAGTGAGGTGCCAGGTTGAATTCAGACAGGTTTCTTCGGTCTTTTGCAAGAAATCCGGGCGCGAAGATTGTTTCGCTGGTATTCGCTGTATTTCTGTGGCTCCATGTGACAGCTCAACAGGGAGAAAACCAGTCATTCCATGTGTCTCTGCACCTGACGGGGATTCCCGACAGTCTTACCATTATCCATGAGGTTCCGGAAATCGTCGATGTTACCATCAGGGGGCCGAGGAGTGGTCTGCTCAAACTCAGGCTGCTGGGCAGGCTGAAGGCTGTTGTCGATGTATCGGCCGTGGCGAAAAAGGGCAGGGTCAACATACTTTTGTCAGCCGGGATACTGAATCTGAGTGAAGATTTTGATCTAAGGGATATTACGATCGATGACCCGAAGACACTAAGCCTGAATTTTGAACGCCTGGTAACGAAATCGGTCCCTGTCAATATAGCATTCAAGAGCAACAATTCTGATGGAATAATAATATTGGAAGGACCTGTAAGTATACCAAAGAGGGTGGAAGTGAGAGGCGCTTCGAGTATTGTAGGGGCGATCAATTTTCTTTCGACAGAAGAAATGGATATCCGGGGCAGGAAAGGAAAGCTCTCTGAACAGGCCTCTCTGGATCTCACCGGGCGGAATATCAGTGTCATTCCGCAGAAAGTTTTGATCAAGATGGAGATCCAGAAAAGAGTGGTTCGTACACTGGAGAATATCCCTCTGACCCTGCTTCAGGACGATAGCGATCTTTCAGTGGAATATTTCCCAAAGGTGGTTTCTCTGACAATAGAAGGAGCCGAAGGGATAATCAGGAATGTAGTTGCCGAAGACGTGTCGGTCATCCTGAATATTACCGCGCATGATCCGGGAACATATCATATAGTACCGGAGGTGATCGTTCCGCAGGGTATCGAGAAATATTTCCTTGATACGGATCTTTTCGAAATAACGATCAGGAAGGGAAAAAACAGAGAAACAGACAGCAGGGAACAGGAGTCCGGATCCGGACAGGAAATCAAATGATGAAAGACATGATTGAGGGCGTTTCCGGAAAGACGGTGCGGAGAAACCTGTGGGCCAACCTGGGCATATATTCGATAATAATACTTCTCGCAGTGGCGGCATATTTCTTCGAACCTGATTACATGGCTCATGTTCCCGTCCGTATAGGAATCTGTGCTTACGATTCCGTCCATGTAGCGTATACACTGGGAGCATATGCCGACTATATCAGGAAAAGGGGGGGGGGGGATATTTCCTGGAAATATTTTGAACAGGATGAGACGCCGGACAGCTGTCATTTCTATCTGATGACTTCCGTACAACTTGGATCTATTATCGATAACGGCCGAATAAAGCTTTCCATGGCTGGTATTGCATCTGAGGGGTGTCGTACGCGAGGGGTGGTTATAACCCGTTCCGGCGTCACGGCAGGGGACCTTGCCGGAGGCCGGTTTCTTTTTTCTTTCAGAGATTCTGCTACCGGATTCCTTTCTCCTCTCAAAGCATTGCGTGACGAAGGGGTGATCATAGGTCTGGACTCCGGGATGGTAGATTTTGCAGGGTGCCGTTGTTGTGATGAAAAAGTGATTTTCGGCGTACTTTTTGGCAGGTATATAGCCGGGGGGATGAGTATCGACAAGTTCAGGTTGATGGAATCGATGGGGATGTTTGAAAAGGGTGAACTCTCGATCCTGCTTACGGGGCCGCCGGTTATCGAGATTGTTCTTGCTTCGTCAATCAATGTTGAACCATGGAAATACAGAGGTTTCACGGACAGGCTCCAGGTCATCACTGAAAATCTTCCCGGCTTACTGAAGTCCAGCCTGAAGGTTCTCGGAATAGCAGGATTTGTCAGGATAGACGAAAAATCGCTGGATTTTCCAGATAATATTTCCAATCCTACCACCATGGGAGCAGTTCAAAACCTCCCTTGAAACTAAAGCCGGTTTGATGATGGTATGCCTGATACCCTGACATCAGGAAGGTAACAGGCTCACCCCAGCCCGGTATCGTGAGGCAGACAGGTATGAGTACAAGGTGTAAACGCTGGTTACCTTTATTTGCGTGGGTTGTTGTAATCTTCGGTCTTTCCTCGATCCCGGGGATGGTAACCGATGATATCCGGTTGCCTTCAGGTTCGGACAAGTTGATCCACTTTGTCGAATACGCGGTTTTTGCTGTTCTCTTTTACCGTGGTTTGAGTTACGATAGCGGGAAAGTCAGGTGGTTGTTGTTTTTTGTCGTTGTCACGACCGGTGGAGGAATTGCGGGGCTCGACGAGATGTATCAGAGCTATATTCCAGGCCGCGATTCGAGTTTTTTTGATCTCCTTGCGGATTTTGCGGGAGCTGCGGCAGGTTCGTTTGTTGCGATTCTGTGGCGCATCAGGGCGTTAAGAAGAGGATGAGCTTAAATGAGATACAAAAGGCCCAGAGGGACCCAGGATTTTTTCGGCGGGAAGATGGAGCGCTGGAGCAACGTTGAAAAAAAACTTGCAGATATGGTTGGGAAATACGGTTACAGCGAGGTCAGGACTCCTGTTTTTGAGGTGTCCGGGCTTTTTATCCGGGCTGTCGGAGAGGGAAGCGATATTGTTTCCAAGGAAATGTACACGTTCAAGGACAAAAAAGGCAGAGACCTGACTCTCAGGCCTGAGAACACTGCTCCGGTGATGAGAGCTTTTCTGGAGAATGGATTGCACCGAAGCGGTGGGGTAACGCGTTTTTTCTATCTCGGCCCGATGTTTCGCTATGACAGGCCCCAGGCTGGAAGGTACAGGCAGTTTCACCAGTTTGGCGTTGAGGCTATCGGTTCTTCCAACCCGGCTGTTGATGCTGAAGTGATCGATATCAGCCTGAAGATGTACGGGATGTTCGGGTTCACGGGGCTCGAAGTAAGGCTCAACAGTGTCGGATGTCCGGAATGCCGGCCGCAGTACATGGAATTGTTAAAATCCGGACTCGAACGGGTCAGGGATGAACTTTGCACCGACTGTACTGATAGGGCTCTGATTAATCCGCTCAGGATCTTCGACTGCAAAAAATGTGTTGATATCAAGAATAAGTTGCCTGTTATCACCGACAACCTGTGCGATGAGTGTTCAACCCATTTTCGTAGGCTCCAGGGCCTGCTTGGGGAAATGAAGATCGATTTTGTACTTGATCCCCTGTTGGTCAGGGGGCTTGATTATTATACAAAGACGGCTTTTGAGATCCTTCATTCTGAAATCGGGGCTCAGAGCGCGCTTTGTGGAGGCGGGCGTTATGATGGGCTCGCGGAGGATTGTGGCGGGCCTTCCATCCCGGCGGTCGGCTTTTCTGCGGGTATGGAGCGTTTGATCGAGAATATACCTGCTGATTTGGCGGAAAGATTTGAAAGGCCCGTGACAGACGTGTTTTTTATCGTCCTGGACCAGTCAGGTTTCGCGAGGGCGATGATACTTGCGGCTGCTCTCAGGGATGCCGGGTTTACGGCTGAAGTTGAATTATCCGGAAGAGCGATGAAGAAACAGCTCAGGGCCGCATCCGAATCAGGTGCAACCCGCGCTGTATTTATCGGATCGGACGAGATGGAAAAAGGTGAAGCGACCATCAAGGATATGAGGACAGGCGACCAGGAGCATGTACCGTTTGAAGATGTGCTGTCATTTATCCGCAACCGTATCCTGAATCAGTAATGGAAGGAAATGTTATCTTGGGTAGAACGAATATCTATCATTTCGAAAAAAAATGGAAACGTACAAACGGTTGCGGTGAACTTCGTGCCGATGATGATGGAAAAAGGGTAACCCTGGCCGGCTGGGTCAAGAAAGTACGGGAATTCGGGGATCTGGTTTTTCTCGATCTGTGGGACCGGACCGGCCTGGTTCAGCTGACAGTCGATGTGAACAGGCCCCGGCTGCACGAACTTTTTAAATCTCTCAGGGCTGAGGATGTCATTGCCGTTGCCGGCAGGGTGGTAAAACGCCCCGTGGATATGGTCAACAGCAATATGTCGACAGGAGAGGTGGAGATCGATGTCGATGACGCGGAGGTATTCAACCGGAGCAAGGTTCCACCTTTCAGTGTGACGGACAAGGTTCAGGCCAACGATGATCTAAGGCTGAAATATCGTTATCTCGACCTGAGGCGTGATTCGATGCAGCGTAAAATAAAGCTCAGGCATGACCTGGCGATGACAGTGAGGGTTTTTCTGTCGGGGAACAAGTTTATCGAGATCGAAACACCCATGTTGGTCAAAAGGACCCCGGAGGGTGCCCGTGATTATCTTGTTCCAAGCAGGCTGCAGGCTGGAAAGTTCTATGCGTTGCCTCAAAGCCCGCAACTCTACAAGCAGATTCTCATGGTTTCGGGGTTCGATCGGTATTTTCAGCTTGCAAGGTGTTTGAGGGATGAAGACCTCAGGGCTGACAGGCAACCGGAACATACCCAGATAGATATAGAGATGAGTTTCATATCCGAGGAGGATATCTTTGATATCTCCGAACGGCTCATGAAAGAAATATTTTCAAAGGTCGCTGGTGTCGAATTGAATATACCGTTTCCCAGGATCGACTACGACGAAGCGATGCTGAAGTATGGAAGCGACAAACCTGACCTGAGATTTGGCCTGGAGATCGTGGATTGTTCAGAGCTTCTGAAGGAAAGTGGATTCAGTGCTTTTGCCGGGGCCATCAAAAACGGTGGTGTCGTCAGGGGGTTCTCTTTCGAACAGGGGGCGGGCTTTTCGAACAGCCAGATCAAAAAACTGGAAAAAAAGGCGAAGGATTACGGGGCCGAAGGCCTTGCCTGGTTCAGGATAGACGAAAACGGAATACACTCTCCAATCGCGAAGTTCATGTCAGAGGATGAAAAGGAAAATCTTGCATCCTTTTTTGGAGTTTTACGTTCATCGCCCGCGTTGCTTCTCCTGGTTGCCGGGGAAAAGAATATTGTTGAGCGGTCACTCGGTGGACTCAGGGCATATCTTGGCGCCACGTATCTCCTGGAGGGGAATATTGAATTTAACTTCCTGTGGGTAAACAGGTTTCCTCTCTTCGTGGAGGCTGAGGGTGGAGGATGGGACCCTGCTCACCATATCTTTTCCATGCCCCTGCAGGAGGATCTGCAGTTCCTGGATAAGGACCCCGGCAGGGTCAGGGGACACCTGTATGACCTGGTCTGTAATGGTACGGAACTGGGATCAGGTTCTATCCGTGTGCACGACAGAAGCTTGCAGGAGCGGCTGTTTAGCCTGATCGGGATCAGCAGGGAGGCCTCGGAACAAAAGTTCGGATTCCTTCTCGAAGCTTTCGAGTATGGTGCGCCCCCGCATGGAGGTGTGGCAATCGGGATTGACCGCCTTGCAATGATAATAGGCCGGGAAAATTCGATCAGGGATTTTATCGCTTTTCCAAAAACCCAGAGTGCCACATCACTTATGGAAGGTGCGCCCTCGGAAGTAGAACCGGAAATTCTCAGGGAACTCCACATCAAGGTTACGAAAGGGAAGGATAGGGAAGGATAAGGAAGGATAAGGGGGGTTCAGGCACGTCTTTTGCGAAGCAGGAGTCAAAGGGCTTTTTACTTGACATAATGCCGGCCCGATATTAACGTACCCTTAAGTTGATGAAGGAAATAATTACCGGGAGGAATTGAACTTATGAAAATAGCAGGTAGAGGATTGATCTTGTTGTTCCTGCTTGGGTTACCGCTTGGGTTCAGTAATGGGTGCAAACCTGCTCCACCATGTTTGACCAGTCTTATTTCACTGGATGAGACGAGACTTGATGCCGAGATTTACGAGCGGGAAGCCCAGGAAACCGGTCGAAAAGTGGACGATCTTGAAAGCAGATCGACAAAAAAAGAGGAAGAGATCGATAAGCTCAAGGATCAACCGGCCAGGCTCGAAAAGAGACTGCATGAGCTAAAAAAAGGTAGCGGCAGAGAATAAGGTAAGATTTTCCAAGGAGAGACGGAATGCTTGGTAGAAGAGCAGTAGTAATCTGGGTTTTTGTTCCTGTCATCCTGGCGCTTGTCTCTGGTTGCAGCAGGTATGATCCGAGGCATATCGACATTTCACAGGGTGAATATTACGAGGATGAAGAATTCCAGAAACTTTCAAAAAATGGCAGGGAAGAGTACTGTGTAAAACTTGCCGAAGAACTTGATTTACTCCAGTCCAGATCGAGTAGCGCGCAAGCCTCGCTCAAACAGAACAAGGAAGATATAACGAGGCTGACAAAAGAGCTCAGAAGCGCGGAGATGAAGTACGCCAATCTAACGACTACTATTGACGAACTGAACGGAAATATTGCGGCTCTGGAGGCGTTGCCGAAGGAATGGAAACTTATTTTCGGAGAATGTCTCTGGACGCTGGCCGGTTATGAGGATATCTACGGCGACCCTCTTAAATGGACAAGGATCTGGAGGGCCAACTGGGATTTGATAGAGGATCCTGACTGGGTGCTGGCCGGGTGGACACTGGTAATCCCAAGGCACTGGCCGAGAAAGTACTCTGTTGTCCAGGACGATTGGCTGGCAAAGATAGCCGGGTACTGGGAAATATACGACAACTATCGCAAATGGCCCCTGTTATTTGAGGCCAATAAGAACAAGATCAGTGATCCTGATCTAATCTTCCCGGCTCAGGAGATCATTGTTCCGCGGGATGCTTTCCCATCGGAATGAGAGTGACGGTAAAAAAGAACTTATATAATTACTCCTGGCTTGTAAGATGACAAGCTAGGAGTTTTCTCTTGGAAGGGGACAGGTCTTGAAGCGGAAAACCAGGAAGCGGATATTATCTATTGCGGGGATAGATCCTGTGAAACTCCTGGGTGTCAAGGACAGGAATATCAGGATCATCGAAGAGCATTTCGAACAGAGTGTGACTGTGCGCGGTGATAATATAATCCTGACCGGTTCTGCTGACAGGCTGGGGGAACTCACTTCTGTCCTGGAGACCCTGATCAGGTTAGCGGGTGGCGGGCGTACCGTGACTGAAGGGGATGTTCTGACAGTCATACGCGGTGGTGATAACGGGTCCAGCAGGATAGAAAATCTCGATGACACGGTTATTTTCTATTCGCCGGTGAGACGCAAGGGCATAACTCCCAGGAGCGTAAAACAGAAAGAGTATGTTGAAGCGGTAAGGAATCATGACATAGTCTTCGCGATCGGGCCCGCAGGCACGGGCAAGACATACCTGGCGATAGCTATGGCGCTGTCAGCTCTGAAAAGAGGCGAGGTGGAAAGAATATATGTCTCGCGGCCTGTCGTGGAGGCAGGGGAAAATCTCGGGTTCCTGCCCGGGGATCTACAGGAAAAGATAGATCCCTATATCAGGCCCATCTTTGATGCGCTTGCCTATATGATTGGTAAGGAAAAGGTTCAGAGGATGATTGATTCCGGTGTCCTCGAGATAGCTCCACTGGCCTACATGAGGGGCAGAACTCTTAACAACGCTTTTGCGGTACTCGACGAAGCTCAAAACAGCACGGTGATGCAGATGAAGATGTTTCTGACTCGTCTCGGCATCGATTCCAGAGCCGTCATCACGGGCGATATTACGCAGATCGACCTGGACCAAAGGGAAAGATCGGGGCTTGTAGCGGTCATGGATATACTGGATGGAGTGGAAGGTATCAAGTTTGTGACTTTTGATGAAAAGGATGTGGTCAGGCATAGACTTGTCAGGATGATCATAAAGGCATTTGCCAGGGTCGAATCTGCAAGAAATATATCCAGACGGAAGAGCAGCGTTTCACCGGGACGTAAAGACAAATCTTCGGTAATGGAGGAAACTGATGAATGATCAGGTTACGAATGACAGGGAAGGCGGGGAATCGACCGGTATCCTTGAACGTTTCAAGCCTGCATTCCCGGGCTGGATCAGAATCAGAGGGGCCAGGCTTTCAATAGTCTACATGGTGATCTTTGTTCTTATCTCGATCTTTCTTTTTCCACCAACAAGGAAAAACAAGGAGATCCAGTACAGTGAAGGAGATATCGCTGATACCGATGTAATCGCGCCTTTCACTTTCTCCGTTCCGCTCAGTAAACATGAAATAGAGATAAACAGAGCAAAGGCAGCTGTGGGTGTGCCGCCTGTCTACAGGAAAAAAGAAGAAGGTATTCAGAATCTCCCGGATGATTTCAGAGGTTTTATGGGAAAGATAGCTGAAATAGCTTCTGTGGATACTCTTGGCATGGAAGAGAAGGTTGCCAGGATCAAGGATGCGGCTCCCGGATTGAGAAGAGATCCTGTCCATCTCCTTCTTTCAAAGAAGATGAGAGACAGGATACTCGAGGAAGGTCTGAGGCTGCAAAAGAAACTTTTCGGTGACGGTATAATCAACGATGACACTCCTATTCGAAGGCGGGATTATCCGCATATTACGGTTATTTCAGGCGATACGAAGGAGCTGGTGCCGACGGCTCCAATGGTCGAACAGGGCGATCTCCAATCGGTAATATTCCGTGACGCAAAAAAGATCTTCAGAAATGACGAGAAAGCAATAACCCTTTTTTACAGTATTCTCAGGTTGCACCTGACACCGAACCTCGCATACACGCGTGAAGAGACCATGAAACGTCGTGATGAGGAGATGAGGAAAGTGCCGGAAGCATTCGGAGTAACAGAGAATCAGAGGATAATCGCGAAACATGACAAGGTGACCGGAAAACAGGTCGAGATTCTCAAAGCTCTGGAAATAAAAAGGGCGCGTGTCGAAATCGAGACTTCCTTCTGGAAGAGGATAATGCTCTATTTTGGCAAGATAATAAGGATGTTGACCCTTTTATTCGTTCTCTGGGTAGCACTGAAGAGATTTGATGAGAAACTGGTGACTGAACCTGGAAAGCTGACGATGGCTTTCATCACACTTCTGTTTTTTCTTCTGCTGACATCCCTGGTTATGAGACTCGCGTTTCTTAGCCCTTACCTGATACCGGTAGCCTTCGTGCCACTGGTAATAACTGCATTTTTCGGGGTGTTGACAGCATTGATTTTTGGGCTTTTTGCTTCAATGATGCTGGTTACACATACGGATCTTTCATCGAGTTTTATCTTCATCACCATTCTTGCCGGCGCCGCTGCTATCATCAGTATCGCTCAACTCAGGGAAAGAAAGAATTTCTACTCGATATTCCTCTATGTATCCATGGCCTATATAGCAGGGATCACCAGTTTCGGGATCACTGGGGGGATAGGTTTCAGGGATTTTCTTTTCGGGGCGCTCTGGGGAATAACAAATGGTTTTATCTGTACTGTTCTCGTGATGTTCCTGCTTCCCGTTTTTGAATCGTTGTTCAATGTAACGACTAATTTTTCACTGATGGAACTCAGTGACTTGAACAGGCCGCTTCTCAAAAGGCTGATTATCGAGACGCCGGGCACTTATCACCATTCCCTTGTTGTAGGCAATATGGTGGAGGCTGCGGCGGAGGAAGTTAATGCCAATGGACTGCTGGCAAGGGTCTCAGCATACTATCATGATATAGGGAAGCTTGCAAAACCGGAATACTTTTTCGAGAACAAGGGTGGTAACATCAACAAACATGAAAAACTATCTCCGACAATGAGCGCGCTTATACTGGCATCCCATGTAAAGGAAGGTGTTGAACTGGCCAGAAGGGAAAAGCTGCCCAATGTTGTGATCGATGCCATAAAGGAACATCATGGCACAACCGTGATGCAGTTCTTCTACAAAAAAGCTCTCGAATATGATTCTCATGACAGCGTAAATATCGATGATTTCAGGTACCCGGGCCCGAGGCCCGGCTCCAGGGAGACAGCCCTGATCATGCTTGCTGATTCCAGCGAGGCTGCCGCCAGGTCTCTGAAGGAGCCGACAGCTCTAAGGATCAGAACTATAGTCAGCAGGATCTTCGAGCAGAGGATGACCGATGGGGAACTCGACCAGAGTGGGCTTACCATGAATGATATTGCTGTCATCAAGGAAAAATTCATCCAGTTTTTGATAACTATTTTCCATCCAAGGATATCTTATCCCGGCCAGGAAGGGGAGGAGGGGACAGGGAAGGAAAATGAAAGTAATATTGAACAGCCATCCCAGGGTGACAGGCAGAAAAGAGTTTGAAAAAGCTGCCGCCGATATCAAGATGATAGCATCCGGGTTTTTTCCGAAGGATATGTACGTAGAAGTCAATCTTGTCGGGGAAAGAAGGATGGCCTGGCTCAACCGAACATACAGGGAAAGAAAAGGGGTGGCCCAGATTCTGACTTTTGCATATCCGGATGATGATGTAACAGGGGAAAAAGGTCCTGCGGGGGAGATTTTTCTGTGCTGGAAGAGTCTGCTCGATGGTGCGCGTGTCCGGAAAGTGCCGGGCAGGGCATACCTGCTTAGACTGGTGGTTCATGGCATCTGCCATCTCAAGGGATATCTCCATCGAACCGAAGATAATGAAAGAAGGATGGAGAAGGTCGAGATGAAGCATCTCGGCAGGATTCTGCCTGCCGGCACTGTGCGAAAGCTTTTTGCCTGATATAGAAAGTAGCCCCCTATGCGGCTGGAAACACTACCTTTGATCATACTGCTTCTGTTTTTGACGGCACAATTCATGATTGCCGGCGGTATCGCCTCTTTCAGCATTGTCTCGCGCAAGCACGAAGACAAAGTGTTTCCCAGGCATACCAGGGGGACCCGTTGCCCCCGCCTCATGCATCGCAACAGGCTTCATCTGGTTTTGATATTGATAGGGCTGGAAATAGTTTTGATAGTATCTTCCGTGGTCAGGTTGCCGGGTGTTTTAAACAGCGTTATTCATTTTGATCAGCCGGGTTCTACCGTTCCGGGGGCTATACCGGTATTTATATCATCCCTTGTAATGTTTGTCGCTCTGGTGGCCGGAATAGGAGCCGCTTCCAGGAATTCGGCCCGGATAGCTTTTCTGGTTTCCTATCCTGCTTTTCCCTTATTTGTGATCTTCAGGCCTCTGACAGGGCTTTTTTTAAGGATTATATCGACTGTTTTTCCGAATTTGCCCGGGGAAATGGCTTCTTTATTGTTTCTTCTTCCGGATTCCGGGGAACATGGGGACGGATTTATCGAAAAAAACGGCAGTATGCTCATGCACAGTATAGTCGAATTCGGTGAGAAGAAGACGAGAGAGGTAATGGTCCCGAGAATCGATGTGTTCGCCCTGGACTGCCATCTTGAAATAGAAGATATAAGGGAAAAGGTCATCGATGCCGGCCATTCCCGTGTGCCGGTTTATGACAACAGCATAGACCGGATAATCGGGATTCTATGTGTGAAAGATCTTGTAAGCATACCTGACGAAACAGATGGAAGCTGTATCGGGGATCTTTTGAGAGAGGCCTATTTTGTGCCCGAAGGTAAAAAGATAGATGAGCTTCTTCGTGAATTTCAAATGGAGAAAAAGCATCTTGCCATAGTGGTAGACGAGTATGGCGGGACATCGGGTATTGTGACCCTTGAAGATATTCTCGAGGAGATCGTAGGAGAAATCAGGGATGAGCATGACCATGAAGAACCGTTGATCCGGGAAACCGGCGATCGGGAGTACCTGGTTGAAGGAAGGATAAATCTTGATGATCTTGGCGAATTATTGGAAATAAACCTCCTTTCGGATCAAGTAGATACGCTGGGAGGGTTTTTGTTCGATCTGGTCGGAAAAGTTCCAAGGGAAGGGGAAAGGATACAATACAAGGGGATATCCTTTACTGTCAGTCGCCTTGACGGCCAGAGGATCAAGGAAGTACTGATGCGTCTTCCCAGGGGAGCAAAGGGCGATTCGTGAGATGCAACGGGAAAGGATTTTAAAATGACATGGCTGAGGAGAAAATTTCTAACGGGGCTCGTAATTCTTCTTCCCACTGTTTTGACGGGATGGGTTCTCTATCGTACCTTTATATTTGTCGATAATATTCTCGAGCCTGTCGTCAAACGGTATCCTTTCCTTGATATTCCCGGGCTCGGATTTTTTACTGTTCTTTTTCTGATTATTGTGGCAGGTGTATTTGCCGGTAATTTTCTGGGAAGGAGGATTATACGCGTAACAGAAAATATTGTTATCCGCATACCTCTTATCAGCAGGATGTACACTGCGTTCAAGCAGATGAGCGAGGTCTTTCTCCAGCACGAAAAAACAGTTTTCAACAAGGCGGTCATGATTCAATATCCCAGGCACGGTATATATGTCATTGGTTTTGTTACATCGAACTGGAAGTTCAGGGGGCAGGACGGTATAGAGAAGACCTACCTGAATATCTTTCTGCCGACAACTCCAAACCCTACTTCAGGCCTCTTTCTCATGGTACCCGAGGATGATACAGCGCCGATGAATTGCTCCATCGAAGAAGCTCTCAAGATGGTGATCTCGGGTGGCGCCGTACTTCCGGTGTCGGGGGAAAAGATACAACAGGGAATAAAAACTTGACTTGGCGAGCCTTTGATCTCATCCTGATGTTTCTGAAAATCTATACTTGTCCGGATGCGGTGTTATGGAAGAAAAATTTGACCACATAATAGAACGCCTGCTTGATATATTCGAAACGGAAAGCTTGTCGGAAATAGGCACCGTTATCGATGGAATGAAGGCGCCCGATCTCGCGGAGATCCTTGCAGTCCTGCCTGAAGATATGTGGCTGGCTGTTTTCAGGGAGATGGACACGGAGATTTCGAGCGAGGTACTTACCCTTGTAGATGAGGGCGTTACAAGGGATGTACTTGAACACCTGGAAGTCAGCGAGATCGTATCTCTTATCGATTTCATGGCAAGTGACGATGCTGCTGATATAATCAACCTTCTACCTGTAGAGCAGGTTCCTGCTGTACTCGGCAGAATCAGCCGTGAAGATTACGAAGATCTCAGGGAACTCCTGAAATTCGATGAGGAATCCGCCGGCGGGTTGATGGCGAGGGAACTCCTCACTGTCAAAGGCGGAATGAAGATATCCGATATAATAAACCGGATCAGAAAAGAAGCCGGTAATATCGAGAATATTCAGAATATCTTCGTAGTCGACGAAACCGATCAGCTTCTTGGAAGCATACCTGTTATCCAGCTGCTGGTCGTGGATCCCGAGATGTGCGCCGACCGGGTCATGAACCGCGATATCCCTACAGTGACAGTGGATACTGATCAGGAAGAAGTTGCGGCGATCTTTTCCAAGTACGACCTCAACTCCCTTCCGGTCGTTGACGAAAAAGGGAGACTCGAGGGGCGCATAACCGCGGACGATATCATGGATGTTATCGAAGACGAGGCGAACGAGGATATTTCCATGATGGCCGGCACGGGCGATGAGGAATTCTGGGAGCGGTCGTCACTGAAACTTTCGAGGGCACGGCTGCCATGGTTATTGATAGGATTGTTCGGGGGTATAGCTTCTGCTATTGTGATGCACAACTTTAAAACCTCTCTTGAATCGGTGCTGGCACTTGCGTTCTTTGTCCCGGTGATAATGGCGATGGGGGGTAATGTAGGGATACAATCGTCGGCTATTGTAGTGAGGGAGCTTGCTGTTGGAGGATTAAGTTTTGGGCAGACAGGGGGAAAACTTTTCCGGGAATTGAAAGTCTCTCTTATAAACGGTTTTATCCTGGCAACGATACTGCTGGGCATTATTGTTCTCTGGCAGAATAATCTCAGGCTCGGGATACTCCTCGGGTTCTGTATGTTTGTCATAATATGCTGGGCGACGGTGGTGGGTGCCCTGATACCTCTTTTGCTGAAACGCGTCAATATAGACCCGGCTCTGGCAACAGGACCGTTTATTACAACATCTAACGATATTCTGGGTATCCTGATATATCTCGGAATGGCGACCCTTTTTCTCGACTGGATCGGGAAAGGGTGATCTCCGGAGTGAAACAACGTGAGTGAAATTCTCAAGGACCGCCTCGTGATCCTGAGAAATTACGATTTCGGGGATTCGAGTATTGTTGTCGTTTCGTTGACACGCCGGCATGGTAAGCTCAGGTTTCTCGCCAAAGGCGCAAAAAAGGGAAAGAGCCGGTTCCGTGGTATGCTGAGGACCGGGAATATCGGTGAAATAGTCTATTACAACAAGACCGGCAGGGGCTTGCAGCTTTTAAAGGAGATAGAGACTTCTTTCGCCCTTGATACCGGGGCACATGATCTGGATACATTATGTATTTTTCAGGCCGGACTGGAGGTCATGGACAGGTCCACGATAGCACATGAATATGATGAGAGCTTGTTCGATCTGCTGGATCTTTTCATATCAATGCTCGGCAGGGCGCGTGATCCGTGGGTTCTGTTTTTTTGCCTGGAAACCAGGCTTTTGGGTATAACAGGGTTCTATCCATCATTTGACAGTTGTGGAAATTGTGGAAAAGGCCTTGCGGGAAGCAGCATGAATGTTAATCCTTCCTCTGGCGTGGTATTGTGTGATGACTGTAGTTCCGGTAGCATGATATCTGTTTCCGCTGGATCGGCCGAATTGCTCGGAAGGATGGAAAAGGGTGGAATCATGGAATTGCTGGAAGCCAGGCTGGATCCGGATACCCGTATGGAGATTGGCAGGTTGCTGCACAACCTCTACCTGTACCATATGGAAGGGTACAAGCTTCCCAACGCTTTGAATATCTTAAAAGGAGTTGAATGACGGTGACATTTCAGGAAGTAGTGGCTGCACTCAATAGATTCTGGCAGGATCAGGGTTGCCTGATAATGACCTCGTATAATTCAGAGGTTGGGGCAGGTACCATGAATCCCGGTACATTTCTCAGGGTACTGGGGCCGGAACCATGGAAAGCTGCGTACATCGAGCCGAGTAAACGGCCCAAGGATGGCAGGTATGGCGAGAATCCCAACAGGGTGCAGCAGTTCAATCAGTACCAGGTGATACTCAAGCCCGCTCCGGAAAATGTGCTTTCCCTCTATATAAAAAGTCTGGAAACGATCGGGATTGATCCATCAAGGCATGATATAAGGCTTATCGAGGATGACTGGGAATCCCCTACGCTGGGGGCTTCGGGACTCGGATGGGAAGTCTGGCTCGATGGAATGGAGATAACTCAATTCACATATTTTCAACAGGCTGGCGGGCTGGAGCTTGATCCCATCTCAGCCGAGGTTACCTACGGCCTGGAGAGGATATGCATGTATATCCAGAGTGTGGATGACATAATGGAAATTGAGTGGGGTGGAGGAATAAAATGGGGAGAATTATACAGACAATCCGAAAAGGAATTCAGTTTCTTTCATTTTGAAG
Source organism: uncultured bacterium (assembly GCA_965370495.1). Classification (GTDB taxonomy): domain Bacteria; phylum Krumholzibacteriota; class Krumholzibacteriia; order Krumholzibacteriales; family Krumholzibacteriaceae; genus Krumholzibacterium. Next base: position 26,056 of record CBDUUV010000004.1, on the reverse strand, counting down.
CAGCGGATGTCCCCCTGTACTCCGGGATATTCGAGAAATTCCAGAAGGAAGCATTCAGGATGCTTGAAAGAGGGCTGGTCCTTCCAGCTTATGATTATGTCCTGAAATGTTCGCATATATTCAATATCCTCGATGCAAGAGGAGCGATCAGCGTTTCGGAACGGACAGGCTATATTGGCAGGATAAGAGACCTCGCGCGAAAGACCGCGGAATCGTACGTAGTACAACGCGAAAAACTTGGATACCCCTTGCTCAAGGGAGAAGCCGGGTGCAGGGAGGTACAATAGATGAAAAAGGATTATTTACTGGAAATAGGGTGTGAAAACCTGCCAAGTGGATATATCAACGATGCCGTCAGACAGCTTGAAAAATCGTTGAAAGAGGAGCTGAATACAGAAAGGGTAACCTTTGATTCAGTATATGTGACAGGTACACCGAACAGATTGCTTCTGCATGTGAAGGGGTTGATGGATAAACAGGGGACGACGGTCGAAACCGTCACAGGCCCTCCTGTGTCGGTAGCGTATACTCCTGAAGGAGGTTACTCAAAGGCGGCACACGGATTTGCAAAACGTCAGGGTGTCGGTGTGGAGGAACTTTCAAAGGTTGATACGGACAGGGGAGAATACCTTGCTGTAGTAAAGAGGATCAAGGGCAGGCCGACCAGGGCCATCCTGGACAAACTGATTCCCGGAATCATTTGCGGCCTGAAATTTCCTAAAATGATGAAGTGGGATGACAGCGACTTCAGGTTTGCCAGACCTGTTCGATGGATAATGTCGCTGTACGGTGATAAATCAATGAAGTTGAGGATAGGAAATCTGACTTCTTCCACGTTTACCAGGCTTTCGCCGTTTTTCGAGGGATTTACCGATGTAAAAGGGATAGATGATTATTACCTGGTTCTCAGGAAGAACGGAATTATTCTGGATCACGACAGAAGGAAGGAAAAGGTCGCTTCGCTTGCCCGGAAAGAAGCGGCCGGGACGGGAGGAAGCCTGGTTGAGGACGAGCGCCTGTGCGATATGGTTGCAAACCTTGTGGAGTCGCCTGTGGCAATGGCAGGAAAATTCGACAGGTCTTTTCTGAAACTTCCCAGGGAGGTCATAGTCACAGCTCTCAGGAGTCACCAGAGGTATTTTTCCGTAGAGGACAGTACTGGAAAACTTAATCCGGATTTTATCGCCTTTGCCGATGGAGCCGTACGTAATACGAGGGAAATAGTCAGAGGATATGAGAGAGTGCTACAGGCGAGGCTTGCGGATGCTGAATTCTATTTCAGGGAGGATACTGCAAGGCCTCTTGAAGAGATGGCCGAAAAACTTGAAGGAATCGTCTGGCTCGAGGGCCTGGGTACCATGCGTCAGAAAACGGAGCGAATCAGCGTTCTTTCGGAGTGGTTTCTGGAATATCTGCCTTCGGGCGAGAAATCGATAAAAAAAGAACTCGCTCGGGCCGCAAAGCTTGCAAAAGCGGACCTTGCGAGTGAGATGGTCAAGGACGGGAAGGAATTTACCCTGCTCCAAGGGTACATCGGCAGAGAGTATGCGCGGGTTTCAGGAGAAAGTGAGGTTGTCGCGAAAGCGATCTATGAACATTATTTTCCCAGGTACTCGGGCGACAGGCTGCCGGAAACGGAGACAGGGATCCTTCTTTCCCTGGCTGACAAGCTTGACACGATCACCGGTTGTTTCATTCAGGGGCTCGAACCGACAGGATCGCAGGACCCGTATGGTCTCCGGCGTGGAGCCATGGGTATCCTCAGGATATTGATAGAGAAAAAGCTGCAGATCAACCTCGGCAGCGCCATCGAAAAGAGTATCAGCCTCTTTTCAGAGAATGATTCAGGCACCGGAAAAACCGATATGCGAAAACAGGCAGAGCGCATTACCGATCTTTTTGAACAGAGGTTTTTTTCGATTCTCAAAGCCGGGGGATTCGATCACGACCTTATTTCCTCGATTCTTGGTTCACCATGGAAAGTTCCGATGAAAGCGCTGGAGATGGTCGCGAAACTTCAAGGGATGAGAGAGGCTGGGTGCCTGGGTGATTTTGTTCTGGCGATGAAGAGGATCACCAACATACTGCCGAAAACCATGAAGGGGAAAGTAACAACAGAGTCTGGTATCAAGGCCCTTGGAGCCCTGGCTGAAGCTGACGGGAAGGAACTGGGATTTTCAGATTCCCTTTTTCGGGAAAATGCGGAACGGCTCCTTTATGAAGCTGTCTGTGAAGCCGCGAAGAAACTGTCAATGCCTGATGAGAATGAGACCGCTGGTGACAGTTTTGGCATTCTGGAGGGGCTTGTCCCGGTCATAAACGACTATTTTGATGATGTTATGGTTAATTGTGAGGATACGGCTCTCAGGGAGAACAGGATATTGTTTCTCCATGCGCTGCACAGGGTATTCGGGTTTTTCTGTAATTACTCCATGATAGCCGGGGAATAGAAGGAAGCCCGGAAGACTTTTCACGTATTCCTTTCCAATTGATGCAAAGAAGTCTCTCTGCAACAGCAGGGGGGGCACCTCGTCTGTTCCTGTTCCCATATGAATCTGAAAAATGAAATAGATTGTTGACAGATAAGGCATTTCCATGCTATACTGTCTTCAATCGCGGAGGAAAGGATACATGACCAACAGAATAGCCTAGTCCGCAACAGGGTAAAAACCCACGCCGACCACCGTTGGGGTGCCAGACTTGCTCGACACAATGATGGAATTCAACGGGAGGGCCCTGTTTGTGGTTCTGAGCTTACATCAGGAGGTGTTTAAAGTTCGGAAGCTGAGCGATTCTGGTTGGTGTATTTACTCCGGGATATAAATGAACGATTCTATTCTCTTAACGCTGGGGGGAATAAGATAATGAGGAAAGCCTTAGTAATTCTACTGGGCATTTGCCTCCTTGCCATGCTGGTTGGTAGCGTGTCGGCGCGTGATATCGACAAGACTGGCAAGCGAATCATGAGAGCAATGCATGACGATGAGAACCTTGTAGACCTTGATCAGGGAGCTCGTGCCCTCATGACATCGGCAGCTGTTGACACCTTCTGTCTCGTCTGGTACGATTTCGAGCAGATGCAATGGCAGGGGTGGACAACACTGGACAACACTGCTCAGATTGAAGTTTTCTTTCATGTAGATGACTTTGCTGGCCTTGGAGGCGGCAGCTATGGTGGGTTGTTTCCGGCAGACGACACAAAGTCGATGTGGTGCGGAACCAGAGCAGCTAATGATGGAAGAGAAGCTGCCCCATTCTGGTATCTCTGTTCATGGTCGGATGCGCCGGGATACGGCAACAGCTGGAACCAGATTCTTACAACCAATAGTTTTGCCATCGATGGTCTTGTAACATTTACGTACCATGCTCTGATCGATTCAGAACCTGACTATGACTACACCTACGTCGAGTACGATGTTGGTGATGGCAACTGGATAGAGTTGGCTGCGTATGACGGTGTCCAAGACACTGTTGCTATCCATACTATTCTTCCGACTAAGATAGCAACAAAGCTTCGTTTCCACTTCATCTCTGATGGAGCCTGGTCGGATCAGGATGGTCTCTGGAATACTGATGGTGCCTGTATCATCGACGAGATCAACGTTTCCGATTTTACCGGTCTGATCAACTATGAAAACTGGGAAGACGAACCGCTTGACCAGACGCATTCGGACGACAACTTCTGGTACGGCAAGGGCGAGACTGCTTTTGGTGCCTTCGTCGGGCTTTACAACGGCCTGGTTGACATGGATCCCTGTGCTGACAACCTTGCTACACAGGTGATCTTCTTCCAGGGTTCGTCATACCCGAGTGCTGATTATCCCAATCTCTTTGATACACCTTTCTGTACGGGTCCCGGTAATACATCGGCTCCCTGTCAGAATGAGTCTCTTGTATCGCCTGAGATCGATTTCGGTATGTACTCGTCTGCATGTGACGAGAACCAGGATCTGCCGATTCCGCCTGCAGTCCTTCCCGGCTTGGGTGGTTGTGTCTACAGGTTCACCGTATATCGTGACATACCTCTGCCCAACCTGGTGTTCTACACCTGGGGAGTACGTTCACTTGTGAGTGGATGTCCCGGACAGTGGAGGGATCGTAACTATGTCTACTATGGTGGAGACAAGGATTACATCCAGACAGGTCAGGATATCAGTGACCTTGTAGGAACGGACAATATCCAGGTACAGATCGGTGTTTCCGATATGTGTGACGCATGGTTTATTCAGTATGGTGACTGTGCGGCCCATACGCCTTCACCGTGGATCGACAATGTACGTGTCTACCGCTATGCGACCGTGGGGCCGCAGTGGAGCTACCGTTCTCTGGACATTTTCCAGGACAACTTTCCTGGCGGTATGGATATAGAGAGTTATGTCAGGGCAGATGCTGCCAATGACTCGGAAGATGACATTACTCTTCCCATTGACCCGTACGATTGGTCGGTTTTCGACTGTACTTCTCCTCTTGCGGGGGGCCTCAATCTGATAGACCAGTATGGGAACGGCCCTGTGGATGAAGAGGTATACTGCCACGTCAAGGCGACCTATATTGGTCCTGCTCCTTTCAAGACTCTTCAGCTGTTTGGTACGCAGATGCTCGGTGCGGATGCGGATCAGCAGGCCAGGTATGTAGCTGATGACGGTGTTCAATGGACGATCATGCATTGCCCGAACGCCAGGTCCGGTTACGGCTCGGGTACTTCTAACGATATCGACGACAAGTACATGGTCGACTTCAATGACTCTCTCTTTTCGAGAGGTTATCTGGTCGAGTACTACTTCAGAGCGGTTGATCTCTCGGCTCAGTCATCGACACTGCCGTCAGAAGCCATGACTGGTGGACGTATGTTTGAGTTCCTGTGCCTGCCGACGCTGAACAGCGATATGCTGTATGTGGATGACTACCATGGCCGTGGAACCTTTGACGGTACGGTACAGACATACTTCGATCCTGCCTTTGCGGCAGTCATTCCTGGCGACGTAATGCCGGATCGCTATGATGTCAACAGCCCGTCTTCGCTGGTGAGTAATGGACCGGGAAGTCGTGCGACGTATCAGCATATGGCCCCATACCACAAGGTCATCTGGGATTCAGGTAACCTGAACTCCGGAACGATATGTGAAGGTACTCAACACAGTGATAAGGGCAACGATGCGCAGCTGCTGGTCGACTGGTTGATGTATACAGAGCACAAAGTCGGTCTCTGGGTCCTCGGTGACGAAGTCGCGAGCGATCTTGCCGCGCTTACAGCCGGTCCGTCAGCCCTTATGCTGAGGGCTACGATCTGTGGAGTTTCGGTTGTCAGCGATAGTTACTATAATCTTACCGGTGGCCGTGTGGCCGGCGGTGTGGTAACTCCGCTGGTGACAGGAATTGGCATCTATTCTGGCCTAAGCTATTATGCGTTTGCTGGATGTCCGATCATCAACAGTTTTGATGTACTCGAGACGACGGGACCAGGCGTATATAGTCTTCAGCTGCCTACTTTCAACTCACTATCGTATTACATCGGTATTTCGACCAATCAGCTGAATGCCGGCGATTATCCGATGCGTACATCATGGGTTGGACACAGCTTCATGTATATCCGCAACGGTAATAATGGTACTCTGGCGAGGAACGAAATGGTCAAGAAGACCTGGCAGTTCTTCGAGAACGATGTTGATGAAGATGTTACCGACGCTGATGTACCTGCAGTGTACACGCTTGCTCAGAACTATCCCAATCCGTTTAACCCGTCGACGACGATCAAGTTTGACATGCCTGTCAAGGGCCATGTCAGCCTTAAGATCTACAACGTCGCCGGACAGCTGGTGAGAACCCTCACCAACGAGGTTTGGGAAGCTGGTAATCATTCGAAAAGCTGGAACGGAACCAACGATCTTGGTTCCAGTGTTGCCAGTGGCGTTTACTTCTACAAGCTGAACGCCGGTGATTACGAGAGCACAAAGAAAATGATTCTCCTGAGGTAACTGGTTTATCTCTGGAACAGGATCATTTTAAGGGGCCGGGGAATTTGATCCCCGGCCCCGTTTGATTCAGGGTATTCAGCACGGCGAAATTCCTGCTTGATTGAGAAACTTTTCCATACAGCAGACCTTGAATCTGCCGAATTTCATTGACATATAAAATTTCAAATACATATATTACATATAGATTGGAGGTATTATATCCGTTTGGAAATATACAGAAGAGAAGGGTGGATATGAGACGCTTAGACTCACGTAATACTTCAGGGGTTGTATTGTTATTCATTGTAACTCTGGCAATGGTTTTGCCTGCCTGCCGGGAAGAAGGGATTCTTGTTGACAGAAACAGAGCGCCTGAGACTTTTCTTACGGTCGCCCCTCCGGAAACGACAAATGCTGATTACCTTGTGCATCTGTACTGGCATGGAGAGGATAAAGATGGGGTTGTAACAAGGTACATGTGGTTCCGATCTGATACATTGAGAACATTGAAACCGTATCTTGAGTCCGAGATGGAGTTGCTCGACTGGAATCCTGAGGCAAGGGCATCTGATTATGTCCGTGGACATTTTACAATGGCAACAGATACGATCATTACATTCAAAGGATATGATGATAACACGGGGGCGCTGCTGAACAGGCAGGCTTTTCATATTGTTGCGCTCGATGATATGGGCAGGATGGACCAGACTCCGGCGAGGATACAGTTCTTTGCAAAGGTTGATTGTGTTCCTGTGACGAAATTCTGGACAAGTCATGACGGCATCGACTGGACAACGTATGAGTCGAGCCTCCTGGACACTATCAGTATGTTTCAGCCGGTTCATATCAGGTTCTGGGCCGAAACTTGTAATGATCATATCACCGGTTACAGATGGATATACGGGGGAAAGGTCTATCCAGACGAGAATAACGATGGCGTACCCGAGTGGAAAATTCCACCCCCGGAGACACTGACAGTGTCGATTAATAATGATGTGCAGGAATTTCTGCCAAGCGGTGATTTATATTTGAAAGTACTGGCAAGGGATGATGCGGGCAGCGTGTCGAAAGCAAACATTTTAACCGGTGAGGGAGTCTGCCAGATCGTCATAAACCACGATCCTGACACGAGAATACTGTATGGAGATAACTATTTTACAATGCAAAGCGGAGATACTGCAATAAGAACTATAGAATTCTCTGATGGCGCCATCGATACGCTTCCCTACAATTCCCGGCTCAGGTTACACTACATGGGATGGGATGATACGAAAGATATTCTTGAATACGATCCACCCTTGCCGATCAGGTTCCAGTACATGTTCGAAAGGTGGGGACGGGCTTTCGATGGTAGTAGTTCCAATTATTCTACACCATGGTACCCGACTAAGAAAGCTGAGGATACAAACTGTTACGCCGACGAAGATTCTGTCACGATGCGTGTTGGTAGTAATGAGTATATTTTTGCTGCGCGAGCCTTTGATGAACAGTACAGGTCTGATGGTACGCCGGATACTGTCAGGTTCTATGGTAATTATTCGCCGAATATCGATCAGGCAGAGTTGGGAATCTACAGTCCGCCGTTTTCAGAAAATTTTATCCCGATTACTTCGGACACACTTTATATCAACATCGCTACTCCAATGCTGGCCATGGGTGATACATGTAATGCTTACAGTGTTTCACCCAACCCCGAGACGGGTCTGATCACGTATTTTTACAGGTTTCTCATCAAGGCCAGCGGGCACGATGACAGGAGGGATCCCCCCGATTCCGGCATAAGATCCTGGATGTTCTCGATAGAAACGGAAGAAGATTATTATTACAGGAAAGAGGAAGAATGGATCTCTGATTTCCCGGTTAACGAAATGGAACAGGAATGTATTTTCAAGCTTGTTGTACCAGCTGACTCGACCTATTCGTACATGTGGCCTGATTCCAGTTTCGTCTCTCAACAGCCCGGCTGGATGGGTGATCAGGTGCTTGTTGTTTATGGAAAGGATATACGGGGCGGGGACTGGTTTGATGAGGGTATCCGTTGCGTGAGCCCCTCGTTTGATCCGGATGATCCGTGCGAGATGACTTCTCTGGGATCATGGTGTACGTCGAGACGTTATCCGTCGAACTATGCCAGGAGTGATTCGCGTACAATAAATTTCTATATTAAATTGATATACTTTGTTCCGTAATAGTTTGATTGTGATATTTTGATGATAAAGTAGTTCTCGCTTATTGACATGGTGGGAACAGGAGGCACGGAATAATGCGGAGGCTTTTGTTTTCTTTAGTTGTGACAGCCGTATCCCTTTCGGTTTTGTTGTTTTCGGGATGTTCGGAAGGGATCTTTACGGGTTCCGCCGAGGAGAACGTAAAGCCCGAAGTGTGGCTTTCAAGCGGTCCGGTTGAGGGGGATACGACCGGGTATCAGATACATTTCTACTGGAGTGGTTGGGACCCGGATGGAGAAATCTCACATTTCGAATTCATGATAACCGACAGTGGAGAAAATGGTTTTGGGTTTGCACGTGCTGATACAGCCGATGTGGATTGGTTTATTACAACTGGACATGACAGTGTTTTCAAAGTGGCTGCGGATCAGAATCCACGCCCTTATGATGAGGATGAACCACTCCTTACGAGGTATGACAGGAGTCATACCCTTTTTATGAGGGCAGTGGACTTGCAGGGCAAGGAATCCGTTGTTGTTCACAGGTCCTTTACAGCCTGGACTATTGCACCGATAGTGAAAATCGAGCATCCTCCGGTCGGCACTGTATCATACAGTACGGTAATTACTTTTCGGTGGACTGCCAAGGACCCGATCGATAGTCCCTCCAACTACCAGGACCCGGATTCGGTCAGGTATCTTATCGCCCAGGTACTTAACAAAGAAGGTATATATCAGCCCGATTTTGCGATCATCGATGATTTGAACGAGAATCCTCTCGATTACGAGGATATGTGGAGTAACTGGATCTATTACAAGGCTGCAGGTGATTCCGGAAAGTCTACCAAAATAGGGGATGATGAGATCCTTGAGCTGAACAGGCAGCACATCTTTGCTGTTCAGGCAAAGGATGAAGCAGGCGCGGTAACAGCAGTCTTCCAGAAAGATGAAAACGTAAAACAGTTTTTAGTTAGCTGGAAACAGGGGCCTCTGCTGGCTGTTAACGAACCTTTACTGGGAGGAGCACAGTTTCTTGGTACAAACTTGAATCCCATGCTGCATCAACTTCCTCCCGGAATACCTCTTGATTTTAGCTGGACAGCCACGGCGGACAACTATGGCGGTGAAATTGTCGGATTTCGTTATGGCTGGGATATCCAGGATCTTAACGACCCGGATCAATGGAATGGGCCGTTCAGCCCATTTACGATACGTGCGAAAGAACGAATATTGTATGCAGGTGTGCATATGCTTTTTATCGAGGTGATGGATGATGGGGGAAGGATAACGAGGGGCAGGATCGAGATCGAAATAATCCAGTTTACTATGGACAGGAATCTGTTTTGGGTGGATGATCTGGCTTCTAATGAAATTCCGAACATCCAGAGGACGATGCCACGCGAATCGGAGCATGATGAATTCTGGATCGATATCTGTAACAGATCTGTTGGTTTTGAGAGCGAACGCGATGTCTATGACGTACAATCTGCTAATCTGGAGCCACCGGAGATCGTGGATATCGGCAGGTATGCAAATATTATCTGGACCTATAATTCAGCAAGTGTGACAGGCTGGAAAAAGGTTATTCAATACACACCCGAGAGTATGGTTGGACAAGCGGGCTCGACAACCATCAATTATCTGTCCATCTTTCTTACCAAGGGTGGACACCTGTTGACATGTGGAAGGAACGACAGGGCGGGTGGCGGATTTTTCGATGCGTTTCCAACCGTACCAATGATTCCGGCTGTTTTCAAGAAGGATATGGCTCCCAGCTCGGAAGACACCAGTGGTGTCAATTCCATGCCGTACAAGGATCATTGCGTCAGCGTAATCGATAAGGTCAATGCGATTTTCCATTCTGGCGAAGATGTACCTTCCGGTATAAACAGGGACGTTGCTGATGACGCGATGAGGTTTGCCTTGAAGGATATCAATGATCCAGTGGTTGTGGATGCTCTGGCGGGGTTTCCGGACAGTCTCCAACTGTGGAGTGAGATTACGGATTGTCCTTCGTGTTTCTTCAATCCGATAGTCCGGGGATTCACGTATGTTGAGGTTTATGATCCCGAGTACTGGCTCGTATTCAAGCAGATCAGTTCCCAGTCATGTTTCCATCCGACATACAGGATGAGTGCCAGAAGCAGGTTCTCTCCGCTTGAAGGGCAGGCTGTTGCGCTGGTAGTGACGAAATACAAAGATAAATTCTCTGGTGAAGATGATTTAATATTCATTCCCGCCTATAGTTTCCATTTTGGATTGCCCTTGTGGTTTTTTAACAGGAATGAAGTTGATCAGATCATAGATGTGATATTTACTGAATGGCAGATAAAAAACGATATCTAAAGGACGAAACCTGGAAACGGGAAATTAAAGGAGGAAAAGTGGTTTCAATACGGCCGCTTAGGGGAATATTTGTTTTAATACTGGTGATTTCATCATTTTGCCAGGTGGCGCTTGCGCAGACTGCTACTGATACTCTGTCTCTGATAGCGCCTGATTCGGTCACGGTTCGCATGGGCTCTGGTAATGTTATCATTCGCTGGTCTGCACCGCATGACAGTACTTCAAGTATGATCGGCATGATCGATATGAGTAACTGGATAGCTGATTATGATCCTTCAAATATCTCGGAGTTTCATACATACGGGTTGTATACAGGTCAGATTGACAGGTCGGTCAGGATAGAACGGTCGATAACCGGCCTGCTTCTTCCTGTTGTTGTAGGTTCAGAACCTTCGATTGTGCTAAGGATCGAAACTATCGACCCTGTCAACCGGACTTACTCAATAGAGATAAATATCGGAACTGATCATTATATTCCCGGAGATCCGATCCCGCTGATCCTTGAAAATGCGCAGGATAGTCAGGACCTGCTGGATCTTGGATTTGAAATTTCCTTCGGGCCCGGAATCGTGGATACAAACCTTACAGGTAGTGGAGCGATCATCGATATGGACCTGCAGGATTTTGAGGGGTTTCACGTCTGGAGGGGGTTGTCACCCAATCCAAGCGAGATGCATACTATAGTCGAGTTATCCAAAGAGGATTATTTCAAGATAAGTGATATTGATGTCTCGGGTGAAGTACCGTTGAATAAGTTATGGTTGTGGGAGTATTTCAGAGATACAGAAGAGGAAGCCTGGCCGAGAGTGGATGAACAGGGAAGGGAATGGTACGAGTGGGTCGACAGGGATGTTTTTCCGGGGTTTAGATATTTTTATCATGTAACCTGTTATGACCGTGGATATGGTGGAATACACACTCATAACAAGAAGGATAATTTTATTTGTGACGAGGTCTTGACTCCTGACATGGATCCTTCCGAAATTGTGTACTGTGATGATGTCGCACAGTCAATTATTATGACCGTCGATGCTGGAGGGGATACAGATAAAGAAATGATGAACGTATATGCCGTTCCAAACCCTTACAGAACAGGCTTTTCTGCTGAGACATCGCCAGCTTATCATAATTATACAGACCGGACTATCAAGTTTCATAATCTACCTTCCCAGGCCGAGATAAGGGTATATACAGTATCGGGTTGTCTGGTATGGAAAAAAGTCCACAGTAGCCCTGATGGCAGTGACGGGATCGCCTCATGGAATGTAAAAGACCTGGAAGGTTATGATGTGGGTTCGGGCGTCTATATATTCCGGGTCAAATCTGACATCGGGTCGGTATACGGACGGATAGTTGTTATCAGGTGATGGTCGGATGATTTTTCGCAAAGCCGCAACCCGAAAATCGGGAGCGGCTTTTTTTATATTGAAATAGTTGCTTTTTAATAATTGAATATGGCAGGGTTATCAGCTTGACATTTACCCTTTTTTCAAGTAACGCTTTTTCCTGGAAGTTCGATGGCCCGCTAGCAGGACTATAGCCATGTTAAGAACGAATAAGCTGAATCTTGTCATGAAATCTGTTCTGGGAACGATTTCTTTTCCCAGGGTCGATCTGAAAAATCCTTATCTCGTAGATTCTTCCGGAAAGGCTCAAATATTGCCTGGCACCGGCGGGATAACCTACAATGTTTCGGTTGGGGACTCTGCGCTTGATTTTGCTGCGGATCATGTAGAACCCGGAGTTAGTATTACATTGTCTCCGAAAGAGGCGGATAATTCAAGCCTTGGAGGGTTAAGTATACTGACCTGTATAGGTAATGAAGCCAGGGTTGTCAGTGGCTCTGCCGCTGGAGCCAGAGGAGTGGTTACGGGTAAACATGGCGGAGTGGAACATGTAATCATCGATTTTTCACCTGCCGTACTCGATAGGCTTGTTATAGGTGATAAAATACAGATAAAAACATTCGGGCAGGGTCTCAAGCTAAAAGATTTTCCTGAATTGCATGTTATGAATACCGATCCGAGCCTTCTCAGAAAGCTTGGCATCGTAACTCAGAATAAACAGCTCGTAGTTCCTGTTACCCACATGATTCCAGCTTCGATAATGGGTTCCGGACTGGGGTCTAAGCACAGTATGAGCGGGGATTATGATATACAGATCACTGACAGGAATACTTTATTGAAGTATGGTCTTCAGAATCTCAGGATAGGTGATGTTATCGCGATTACTGACGCTGATTGCCGTTTTGGAAGATCTATAAGAACCGGCGCGATGACAATCGGGGTGATCGTTCACGCGTCATGTATTACAAACGGGCATGGACCTGGAGTGACGGTACTGATGACAACCGCAAAGAAATTAATCGTTCCAAGGATCGAAGAGACAGCCAACCTGGCAAATTATCTTGAAACAGTACGTGCCAGAAGAAAACGTGGATCGCGGAGGTATAAGAACTGAACCGTGGGCAGTCTCATCATATATTGATCGCCACGGCAGCGCTGCTCATGGCTTCTTCGGTGCTGCCTGCCGGAAAAAGGGCTCTCGCCGGATTCAGGGATGATATTGCCGACAAGGTTGTTTCCGGGGTTGAGGAGAGGATAGATACTGCCAGGTGGAGCGAACGAATAAATATCTGGATATTTTTCAGGGATCATGGGGAGGGCGCTGACCGGATCGCCGGAACAGGGAACCAGGAATCGTTATTCACATCAAGAACAGCCCGCAGGATCGAACTCCGATCTTCTAAAAGAGATTATATACTGGATTATACCCCTGTATATTCCGGGTATATCGAGCAGCTGAAGTCCCATATCATAAGTATCAGAAATATTTCAAAATATTTCAATGCGGTCAGTGTCGAACTTTCCGAGGGCGAGCTTGAGGATGTCAGTTCTCTTCCTTTTGTGAAAAGCGTGGCGCTTGTAAAGGTCTATCGAAGAAAGCCGGAGCTGATCGGACCGGGGCATCAGTTGGAACCGGTCAAACCGACGGAAGCAGGCTCTGAAGACTCCTTGCTCGAAAAGTACGGGGCGAGTTTTGAACAATTAGCTCTCACGGAATCGCTGGACCTTCTAGAAGAGGGATACAACGGTTCGGGCCGGATAACCGGTAATCAGCCGGTCATGATCTGTATCCTGGATACAGGTTTTAACCTTACTCATGAAGCGTTTTCCAGAGTAAATATTATTGAACAGTTTGATTTTGTGCAATCCGATCCGGTGACGTCCGATCAGCCAGGTGATTATCCCGGCCAGGCGAAACATGGAACGACTGTCCTGGGGACGATAGCAGGGTATAAGGAGGGGAACCTGATAGGCCCTGCATGGGGAGCTGATTATATACTTGCCAAAACAGAGATTCTCGGAGAAGAGATCAGGATCGAAGAGGATAACTGGGTTGCGGGGATAGAATGGGCAGACAGTATAGGGGCTGATATCGTCACCAGTTCACTTGGTTATATCGATTGGTACACACCAGACTCGCTGGATGGGAAGACATGCCTCTGTACCATTGCTGCCGATATCGCGGTAGCGCATGGTATGGTGGTAGTTAACTCTGTCGGTAATTACGGGTACCTTGGAGAAACATCGCTTATCGCGCCTGCCGACGGATTCGGTGTGATTGCCGTGGGGTCTGTCGACAGGTATGGGGATATCGCATATTCCAGCTCGCACGGGCCGACCGCGGATGGCCGGATAAAACCGGATCTTGTGGCCCGGGGAGTAAATGTCCACTCTGTTTCATACCAGGATAGAGATGAGTATTCCAGTTACAATGGAACTTCGTTTGCAGCTCCGCTGATTGCCGGGCTTTGCGCGCAACTGCTCGAAATTCATCCTGGCTGGAATCCGGCGACACTGAGGGATTCACTGACCGCGACATCGTCGCGAAATGATGATCCGGATAACACGTATGGTTATGGGATTCCTCACGCGTACGCGGCTGCCGGCTTTGTCACCCTGCCTGTTTCAAGCTCGCTGTCTTTCGGGCCGGCTCGCCCCAATCCCTTCCAGGAGCTTGTCAGTTTTAACCTTTCCCTTCCCGTGTGGGAGATCGTAGATATCAGGGTGTATGACTGCGCGGGCCGGCTCGTCAGGGTGCTTCTTGATAGCGAGTATGCAAGATACAGGGAAGTTGTGTGGGACGGAAAGGATAATAACGGTTGTGATGTAACGAGTGGAGTATATTTTATCAGGTGTTTATCGGAAAGTGCGGCAGCAACCGGGAAGATCATTCGGATCAGATGATGCAGTCGCCCGGAAACTGTTTTTTAATCTTTACAATACTGCATGAATTCAGATATACATTTTAATTGGGATGGCAGGAAAACCGATATTATTATAACTTGTTGCTAAACGGATGGATAGGAGGTGCCAGGTGGGTGGGAGGAACGTGTATTTCTTTGGGGCCGGGAAGGCTGACGGTACTAAGGATATGAAGGATCTTCTGGGCGGGAAGGGAGCCAACCTGGCAGAGATGGCGATTTTTGGAATACCTGTTCCTGCGGGCTTTACGATCTCTACTGAAGTTTGTAATTATTTCTACGAACATGAAGGTAAATATCCCGAAACTCTTAAAGAAGAAGTAAGGGAAAAACTGGGTCAGATCGAAGAAGTGATGGGTGCAGTATTCGGAAACCCTCGAAACCCTCTTCTTCTTTCAATCAGGTCAGGTGCGAGGGTGAGTATGCCCGGTATGATGGATACCGTCCTCAATCTTGGCCTCAACTCGAAGACGGTCGGTGGGCTCGCCTCGGGAAATGGAAATGAACGTTTTGCCTATGACAGTTACAGGCGGTTCATCCAGATGTACGGTGATGTGGTCCTCGGGATGAAACCTGAGACGAGAACTGATATAAACCCGTTCGAAGAGATCCTGTCCGCAAAGAAAAGAGAAATTGGTGTTGATCATGATGTCGATCTCGGGGTCGATGATCTTAAAGATCTTATCAAGCGGTACAAAGATATGATCTTTAAGAAACTGAATATCGATTTTCCGGAAGATCCTTATGAACAGCTGTGGAAAGCGATCGGCTCGGTTTTCAATTCCTGGAATAATGAGAGAGCCATCATATACAGAAAATTGAATAATATTCCCGGCGAATGGGGAACTGCGGTCAATATTCAGGCAATGGTATTTGGGAACCTCAATGATAATTCAGGTACAGGTGTTGCCTTTACAAGGGACCCGGCCTCGGGCCGGAACATTTTTTACGGTGAATACCTTATCAATGCCCAGGGTGAAGATGTCGTGGCAGGTGTCAGGACACCGCACCCCATCAATAAATTACAGAAAGGTGAAAGGAATCTGCCGTCCCTTGAAGAAGAAATGGGAGATATATACGGGCAGCTCGAGGAAATAAGGATGAAGCTCGAGAGACATTATAGAGAAATGCAGGATCTGGAATTTACTATTCAGGACGGGAAATTATGGATACTGCAGACGAGGAGCGGAAAAAGAACCGGTTTTGCAGCTATCAGGATAGCGATAGATATGGTCCGCGAGGGTATGATAACCAGAGAAGAGGCGATCAAACGAATTGATCCCGAGCAGCTGAATCAGTTCCTGCGTCCCGTATTTGATCCATTGCAGAAAGAGAAAGCCATCGCTGACGGGGAATTACTGGCGAGGGGGATAAATGCGGGGCCGGGAGCCGCGTCAGGGAAGGTCGTTTTTCACGCGGACGAAGCGGAGGAATGGTCGGCAATGGGGGACGAAGTGATTCTGGTCCGCATTGAAACCAGCCCTGAGGATATTCGTGGCATGAGTGTCGCTTCCGGTATCCTGACATCAGATGGAGGCGCTACTTCGCATGCCGCACTGGTCGCGAGGCAGATGGGAAAAGTCTGTGTAGTGGGAGCAAATGATTTGCACATCAATTACCGGGAAAAGACCTTAAGGGTCGGTGATAATGTTGTGCGCGAAGGTGATTGTATCTCGATAGATGGTTCTACAGGGGAAATCTTTTCCAGAAAGATCGACACGAAGCCGTCAGAAGTTCTGGAGGTTCTGATCGACGGAAAACTGGAGAAAGAGAAATCGGATACTTACCTGTATTTTGAGGAACTGATCTCCTGGGCAAAGGAGATAAAGAAAATGGGGGTAAGAGCAAACGCAGACGTGCCGGATCAGGCTACGATGGCTGTCTCATTCGGAGCCGTGGGGATCGGTTTGTGCCGGACGGAACATATGTTCTTTGAAGAAGAAAGGATCGATTCGGTCAGAGAGATGATACTTGCTTCAGACGAGGAAGGAAGGAAACTGGCTCTCGCAAAATTGCTGCCCATGCAACGGAGTGATTTCAAGGGTATCTTTGAAGCAATGGATGGAATGCCGGTGACAATAAGAACTCTGGACCCTCCATTACATGAGTTTCTGCCTCATGGCGACAAGGAGATAGAGGGGCTTGCGGTGAAGATGGGTATCAAGGCATCTGAGCTTACCGAAAAGATCAAATCTCTGGAAGAAAAAAATCCGATGCTGGGACACAGAGGCTGTCGTCTTGGAATCGTTTATCCCGAGATCACGGAAATGCAGGTCAGGGCCATATTCGAAGCAGCATGCGAGCTTGCGAACGAGGGCAAAAACCCGAAACCGGAGATCATGATACCATTGATCAGCACCACCAGGGAATTCGAGCTTCAGGAAGAAATAGTGCGAAGGGTCGCGGAAGAGGTTCAAAGTAAGTACGGCAAGAAGGTTGATTTTCTTGTAGGCACGATGATAGAGATTCCGAGAGCGGCTCTTACTGCCGACAGGATAGCGGCTGCGGCAGAGTTCTTTTCTTTTGGTACCAACGATCTGACACAGACTGTTTTCGGGTTAAGCCGTGATGATGCCGGAAAGTTTTTGGGGGATTACCTGGAAAAAGGGATATGGGAGAATGATCCGTTCCAGAAGCTTGATCAGGACGGAGTGGGCAGTCTTATCAGGATCGCAGTAGAGAAAGCGAGATCCGTAAAGCCCGACCTGAAGATCGGAATTTGCGGGGAACATGGTGGTGAACCATCTTCGATCATCTTTTTCAAGCGCAACGGATTTGATTATGTGAGTTGTTCTCCATTCAGGGTGCCGGTAGCGATTCTTGCGGCAGCCCAGGCTGAACTTGAGGTTGAGGGGGAACAGGGTGCCCTTACAAGATAAACGGGGATAGTACGAATGAATGTTTTAAGGCGTTCGATATTAAAATTCCTGATATGGAGCATTGTTGTTCTCATGGTTGGTTCGGTCTGTGTTTTTGCGTTTTTCAGTCGTGAAATCGGGCTGGATCTTTTTGTATATACATTGCCTGTTATCATTGCGATCCCGATCTTTGCGATGTGGAAACCGCAGCTTTTTCGAAGGCCGACAGGAGAGAAAGTGTTTGGTTTCGAGGCGGCAAATATCCTCACTTCCATAAGAATGTTTCTTGTTCCGCCCGTGATCGTACTTTTCAGTTATGGTTATATCGAGGCCGCAGCGATTTTGTACCTGTTGGTCCTTCTGTCTGATGTTGCCGATGGATATGTAGCGAGAAAATTTAAGCAGGAAACAGCTTTCGGGCTTATGCTTGATCCATTCGGTGATATTGCCTCGACGCTCGCTGTGTTTTCAATGTTGTTGTTAAAAGATATTGTGCCTCTATGGCTCTACATTTTTCTCATCGTCAGGTACGCCGAGTTTTCTCTGGGGCTCATTGTACTGTCGATCATAAAAAAGCCGCCCAGGTTCCGTGCGACCAAACCAGGAAAAGCGGCAGGATTGATTCAGGGGATAGGAATTCTGATACTGTTGGGAGAGCAGATACTTCCCCTGGTTTTACCATTCGAAAAAATCAATTTCTTCCTGTTTGCTGCATTGGCGGTTGCTATTATCATTGTGATAGTCTCACAAACCCGTATAGGAATAGAAGCAATAAAAAACGGACCCCATATGGATACAGGAGGCCAATGAATGGATTTTGGTGGAGACCTTGTTGTGATGGACCCTTCAATGGTTTTTCAGGTAGCATCAGTTTGCAGCCTTACAGGAAAATTGAAATTGATAACCCTGGATAATGTTGCCAGTTTTTATTTCAAAGAGGGAGATCTTCTTTACGCGACCATCGATACGAGAAAAAAGAAACTGGGTGTGTTTTTGATAGAGAAGGGGTTTATTACTCCGGATCAACTGAACGAAGCGCTTGCTGAATACCAGCTTGACAAGGGATCAAAACGAATTGGCAACATACTTGTCAACCGTGGATATCTGGATTTTGAATCGCTCGAGAATGCAATTCAGGGCCAGATAAAGGAAGTTGTGTACGAGGTTTTACAGTGGAAGACGGGACAATTCGTCTATTTCAATCTGGTTGCACCCGAACATGAAGATATTCTTCTTGAAATACGAATGGATTACCTGATCCTCGAGGGATTGAAGAGGATGGATGAAGCGGACAAGGATCGATAATAACCATATGTTTGTGAGAAGTGCTTTTCTGTCCATATTTTTCACAATGCTTCTTCTGGAAGGGTATGCGCCTGCTCGTTTGTCAGCCGCAGGGATTGATCAATCGAATGATATTTTCGGAAATGCCGCCAATACCGTCAGGGCAAGAGGAATGGGGTTTTCTTTCTCATCTTTGGGTGATGACGCGTCAGTTCTTTTCATTAATCCGGCTGCTCTGGTGACATCTGTCGGTGGCGCGCTGTATTTCGACTATGGAAAAGCTGGAAACGGGACGGCGGTTGATGAGTCGAGGGGGTGCCTGGTCCTGCCTCTGCATGGTTTCTTTCTTGGAGCAGGATTCTACAAAAGAAAGTTTGCTGAAGGAGAGTCCGGGAGCCTCCTGGTCCTGGGACTTGCCTGTAAGATAGCTGAGGGCACTCCAGGGTCATTTCTTTCAGTCGGCGCAAATCTAAAAGCAGGCAGCTATTCATATGGCAGCACATCAGTGTGTTCCGTTTGTCCACTGGATCGATCCGATATTGGATTGTCGGCTGATGCTGGTATTATGATCAGGCCGCTGCCGATGGTATCCTTCTCATATGTAATGGAAAATATACGTGAAGTGGAGTTCAATACCGGTGAAGAAATGATGAAGTGCGGGAGAGCTTCCATCTGGGGTATATCATGGTTCTGGAAGGAAAAGATCGTTATATCGTGGGAAAGAGAGAATCGTTACGGTAGCCCCCGCGATCATTTCGGTTTCAGCCTAAGGACTTTGATTCCTCTGGAAGTACAGGCCGGTTTCTACAGTGAGAAAGTGACCGGGGGGCTGCGCTGGAGGCATCACAGATTCAATATCGGAGCAGCGTTCAGTCCAGGCCGGAATTCAGGGGTATTTACATCCATTTCGATCGAGATACATTTTGATAAGGCTCAGACTGAGAATCACCAATGAGAAATACAGGTTTAGATAAATGTCTTTTGAGTTTCATGACAATGATTCTGGTGGCTTCTTTTCCCTGCTCCGGCACTGCCGAAACAGTAGCAGAAGCAGACTCGGCTATCTCATGGGAATGGTCGCTGGTCTACATCAATCGGATAGAGCTTTTACGGCGATCTGAACCGTTTCCATGGAACGATCCCCGGCAGGATACCCATCTCAACGACAGGGTCTCGATTCTGATGCACACCAGCCCCCTGAAAAAGATGAATATCTTTTTAAAAGGTGCGACAGGGTTGCGAAAAGTGGAGGCGGGGCTCTACAGCAACAGGTTTTTTCTCGAGCAGGGAGATATCAGATATTCGTTGCCGGACCGGGATTTCAGTGTCAGGTTATTTCTCAGGGAAAGGATATTCAGAACTGGAAATCGTCTTCTTCCGCTGGTTTCCAACGATACCCCGATGCTCTATCGACGTGGCGAAGGGTTGGCTCTTGATGCTTGCGTCAGACGGGTTCTGTGGTTGTCATACAGACATGCGGCTTTTTACGAAGAGGATCGCATTGAGAAAAATGGGGGGCTGCCTTCGTTTTCCGCTGCTGGCGAATACATGAATCTGTTCGAGTGTGAAGTAAGAGGCGAATTCTGGCACCTTGGATTAATCGTGTCAGAAACAAGATCGGCCATACACCCTGATGCGGTAATGGCAGGAACCGGACTGGGGATAGGGATAGGGGGTACTGATCTGCTCGTCGAATTTGCGAAGAGTGCTCCCGGTCGGTGGAATGAGATTGGAATCGGAAGATTTATTGATTTTGACATGGGAAACGGAAAGTGGGGCAGTATCAGCCGGGTATTTCCTGATGATATCGTTTTTTCAGCGGAAATTTCGGGTCTTGAGTACGATTTGTCCGGCAGGGGGAAGATGGGAGTCATCCCATCGTATCGATATTATGGAAAAGATTTTATCTGGAGGCCCGGGGAGTTTGCCGGCGGATTGGTAAAAAGCAGCATAATGACATGGTGGAGGCACAGTACCCTTGCGATAATGACCGCATTGGAAGCATCCGATATGTACGACAGTTACACATCGGAGAGAACGACTTCGCTTGAAGGGATGCTGCGGGCGAGGTTGAAAGGCGGCTTTGAAAGTACAGGCAGGGTTATTCTCAGGGACGGGAAAGGTTCTGTGCTTGTTTTATCATTCATCGATGACAACTCCTTGACGAGGATGCGTGTTTCAGCAAGGCTGGACGGTGTCGGCAGGGAAAACGATTTTTCATTCCTTACAGAGGGAAGTATGAATTTGAACAACTCGTGGGCTCTCAGGAGTGTACTTTTTCTGCAGGGCTCTCTTGAAAGCCTGTACAGTATGGAGCTCGAATTCCGTCCTTCAAAACGTTTTCTTTTCAAAGCTGCTTTTGGGTCGTTCGTTCCCGGAGGTGAAGCGAATATGCTTATCCATGATCATTACCCGTCATTGCTTGATAAAGAACGAAGGATATCGGTGTATACACGGATCTGGCTGGGGGAGATGGGGAATTGAGGAAAGATTCAACAAAGATCATCACTTTTCTGATTCTGGCAGCCTGCTCCTGTACCGCGGTTTCCTATGGGTCAGTCGTGCTGGATGAAGAGGAAATAATATTCAGAGTCGCGGTGGAAGGGGCAGAGAAGGTTTTCCTTGTAGGGGATTTCAACGAGTGGAATCCTACCCTGGACAGGATGGTCGAAAAGGATGGAGAATTCGTGATCAGGCTTTTTCTGGTTCCGGGTAGATACAGGTACATGTTTGTTGCTGATGGTGAATCGATGCAGGACACTGATTGCCCGGGCAGGGATGAAGATGGAAAAGCGTTCTTTATCTTCAGAGAGTCAAGAAATGGTTATGAGATTGTTTACAGGGATAAAGCAAGCAGTGTAAGTGTTAGCGAGTCGAGTAAGGTTGATGTCGCAGGCAGGTTGTATATTAAGGAGGATCGGGATGAAGCAGGGTCATTTCTGTCTGTTTTAATGAGATATGAAATAGATGAAAGAATAAAAGCCGAGATCGTTCCCGGCTTTGAGTTCATCGGGGAAGAGCACGGAGTTTTTCGATCCTATCTCGTTCGGGGAAGTGCTTCATATGAAACGGATCGAGGAGTGTTCAGGGCTTTTAACAGACTTTGCGATCTTGATTACGGGGACCCTTTATCGTTATTCGGAAAAACAGGCCTGTTCGATTATTCCCCCGGCCTTTTCTACAGGGGTGTGGATGCAGAAGCCGGTATTTTATTCGGAATCAGCGCCCGAATCGTTTATGCCGGCAGGATCGAGGGGTATGATCCCGTGGAAGAGCCGGATCCTCCACAATCCTTACCGGTTATAGAATACAGCAATGAGCTGCCGTTCAATCACAGGTCGCCTGTTGACTCTGATATATTGAGTGTGCGGATAGGATCCAGGTCAGGAGCCTTCGAGTTTGATTACATCTACAGGCACGATACAGGGCCTGGGGGCAGAAAATGGATTCTGTCCAAAGATCCGGCAATACTATATGATGGTTTCGAGAAGCTCAGTGTGCACGGGGTGTGGCTGAGATTCGTGCCAGAAGAAGATATCGGTTTTGAAGTTGAGTTCCTTACAGGGTCTACTACTCTTTCCTCACTGGAAAGAGTTCTTTCTCCGTCAATTGAAGCTGACCGGTTTTGCTACGAGCAGGATTGGGAGACAGGAAACAGGATTTTTTGCGGATTATCATATAGACCCGGAAGGTTTAATGCAGGGTTTTCATGGCGGAGAACAAAGCTTTCCACAGATCCACAGCTTGCGGGGGAACGTTCCAGCGACATCAGAAATACGACCAGTATGGATATTGTTTTTCACACCAGGCGGCTGACAGCGTCTCTTAATGGTATGACAGACTGTTTTTCGGGTACAGGGTCGGCTCAACGATTCTGGCTGCAGAAGTGGAACTTCTGGCTCGATGGCGACGAATTGGATATGGGGTCCCTTCCCTTTCTCCGGTCAAAAGGTATCTACGAAGTACGGTTTACACTGGCAGAGCAAGGAGAGGAGGACCTTTCCGTTCCCTTTGATCCTGCGGGAGAGATATCGATAACCGTTCGGGGGGAAATGTCCGATTCTGATCAAAGGCTTACCCGGGTACTGTTGAAAAAGGGGTTTCTGATGGGGAGGTGGTGTTCGGTGCATTTTGACACCCGTTTTATCATGTACGATAATGAAAAGTGGGTGGGAGAGAACCGGTTCGTCGATACCTGGGCGGGATTCTGTTGGAGATTTCCGCATTCGATATGGGTTACTCTCGGAACCGGTGTTTCTCCGTATTTCTTTGATAGATGGAGATACAAGTTGACTCCATACGGCAGGGAAAAATATTTCGTCGACAGGGGGTTATTTGATACAACAGCGTATAGTTCGGATATAGATATGCTCGAAGCTCTCGCGAAGGTGGAAAGATCCCTTTCGAATGAATGGACGATCTCTGTCGAGGCAGGAATGAGGTTCTGATCGATGATATTGTTGCAGGCAGAAGAAAATCCGGGTATAATAGCAGTATATCGATCAGGTTGGATGTTTTAAAGGTATCCCGGCGGACTTGTATTGCGGAGTTTTATTGTGAAACGTATAATTTTTCCGGTTATATTTATCCTGGCTATTGTTTCGTGCACGAAATACCTGGAGGAAGCCCTTGAATCGCCATCACCGAACAATGGCAGGGTTACTTTCAGGTTCAGAAGCTTATCTGCCAGAACGGTGCAGATTGCCGGGGACTGGAACAATTGGGCTCGGGGAGATGCGGAATCCGGTGAAGTCCTGGTTGGATCGATGGTTATGACCGGTAAGGGGGAATTCTGGGAACTTACCGTCGAACTTTCTCCTGGCCGTTACCGTTATTATTTTATTATTGATGAGACTCATCGGATCCTTGATCCTGAGAACCCGAGAGTCGTAAATGATGTATGGGGAGGGAAGGCAAATCTGTTGATAATGCCGTGATCATGAAAAAAAAATATATGAATCTGCAGGTTCTTTGTCCGGTTTTAATAACCGTTATGATACTGGTTTCAGGTTGTGGTACTCTTGAAATGTATGAAAAGGGGGGCGAAGGGGCTTCGGGCCCTGCGAAAACGGAGGATGGAATCCGTTTTTCCCTTTATTCAACGAAAGCCGAGAGAGTATGTATCGCGGGAGATTTCAATAACTGGTCAGCGACCGCGGATCCGCTGTATGACAGGGAAGGGACCGGGATGTGGATACTCGTACTTCCTCTGCCCGCCGGAAGATATGAATATAAATTCATTATAGATGGGAAAAAATGGATTCCGGACCCCGGTAACGAAGATACGGTCAATGATGGTTTCGGTGGCGTGAATTCGATCCTTGTCATAGAATAAACGATTTCGGCTCCGCGGTTTCGGCATCAGGATAATGCCAAGGAAACCTCTGGTTCAGGTATTTCTTAACAATCGTTATTCCAGAAAGTTAGCTGTCAGTCAGTGTTGCAATTTGCTTGTGTGTGTGGTATTTTGATCGGGTACAAAAGGGAGTAACGGGGAACAATCGGGAATATCAGGGACTTTTGTTCTATGTTTATTTGATATTTTCCCCGGGGAGCGTGTTTTATCCGAACGAGACAAGCTTTGCAACATATAATAAACAAGACACTTAACGACATGCTTGTTCGGAGATGACCCGGTTGGAAGAAAAAGGCGCGGGTTACAGGATAGTGCCGGTTTTACAGGGCATCATTATCTGTGAAGGCGAGGCGCTGATGGCATATCATTTGCCCTCCTGATAAGAGGTTATGGAGAATTTTTTCGGCATGACAAAAATTGATTTTGTCCCCGGCTACAGCTTCAGGGGTTTCAGGAAAGCCTTGACCGTATTTCTGTGTCTTGCTGCTGTAGCGGGCCTGCCGGCAATTGTTTATGCAGCGGCCGGAAGCGGAACTGCGACAATAATCCCCCCAGGCGATGTTATTGCCGGTTCTCAGGGGGAATGGATGGTCCGGTATACAGCTGCTGAAGCTTTTTCTTCGGGTACGGTCCATCTTGTCATCCCGCCTTCATGGACGATTCCCCAGATCGGAGATGGTTCTTTCGCCGGTTATGTGATCGTTTCAAGCGAAGGCACCCTTGAAGGAACTCCTGTTACTATTTCTGACAGGACGATCAGGGTACATATAGATACGCTTTCATCGGGGGAGACAATAGATATCATATATGGTGATGATTCGGTATCATCATCCGGGAACGCTACCGTGCAAACATCCGCCGAGAGCGGAGTTGAATTTGCTATACTCTCAGACCCTTCGGGGAATACCCCTGTCGCAATCAGCACTTCTCCATCCCTGAATATTGTGGCCGGGTCGATTTCACAGGTATTGTTTACAACTCCTCCACGCACATTCCAGGCGGATGGTGAAAGCGCTGTTATGCGGGTCAGGACGGAGGATCAGTATGGTAACTCAAAAGCCGTTGGGTCGGCTCAGGCTATTGATCTTTCATCGTCAGGCGCCGAGGGTGAATTTTCCCATCTTGGGGGAGGGAACTGGAGTACGCTTGGCTCTGTTACCATCCTGGCTGGCGAGGATACGGTTTCTTTCTATTACAAGGATTCGGCTGAAGGTGGGCCCCAGATAACCGCGTCCGCCTCAGGGCAATCCTGGACCGATGCACAACAATGGGTAACAGTCGATCCTGGCGACCCGGTGAAGCTTGTTGTAACTCCCGAGGATACGACCGCAACAGCCGGTGAGTTCGCAAGGTTTCTGATCAGGGTGACAGATATTCACGGTAACGCGAGTTCCCTTTCCAGTGACCAGACTATAAATCTCATGGCTGGTGGCGGAAGTTTCTACGACAAAGATGATCATTCCACCAAAATAAACAGTATTGTTATTTCTTCGGGTAATACCTCTGTCGAAGTGGATTACTGGCATAACGTCATGAACGAAATACCCGGATATCTTCTCGCCTTTTTTGATGGCGATGAAATTTCTCCGACACTTGGATCTTTTACGACCATGATATATATCGATCATGCGCCCCTGGACGCATCCGCATCCGATCTCGCAGTTGATAAGACGATTATTACTGCCGACGGAATTGATGAAATTACGGTAACTGTTACATCGACCGATGAATTCGGAAACCCCGTCGGAGGGACTGCAGTTCTGATTCAGGCGACGGATACCGGTGGTGGCAACTCTATTACGCAGCCGGTTGGAGTGACCGGTG
>CBDUUV010000003.1:0-49489 GCA_965370495.1 uncultured bacterium | reverse complement strand
GATAGTGTTGTTTCAATCGCAAAACGCTCTTTTATTGCTTTAGGTGCCAGAGACTATGGCAGAATAGATATAATTATGGATGAAAATGATTGCCCATATTTTCTTGAGGCAAACCTGGTTCCCGGAATGACACAACGCCAAAATGATATAGATTGCAGTTATTTCCCACGAGCATGTTTTATAAATAATCATATTACATACCAAGAGACAGTTCAAGAAATTGCAGAAATTGCTTTTAAACGTATGGAAAAAATTTTAATGTAAGAAATAGAAGTGCCTTACTAAAATACGCCTAACTCGGGCATCAAGCCGGACGCGAAACGCGTCCGGCTTTTTGGGCTAAGTGAAGTATTTTTAAGCGTTTCGCGCCGCTTATGCCCAATCCGTTAGGTTGCAAAAGGTAAAGCAATGATTGAATTCGCCAAAGCGTACTTTATAAAGCTCGGTCGAGGTGGTAGCTGGGAGAAGGGCTGTATCGAGGATGGCCTTTTAAGGCTTGGCTTCAATAACCCGTTCCACAAGCAATGCATGAATGGACAGTATGGTTCCCTGCGGAATTGGCTGGAGCGCGAGGGCAAGTCGAAAGGTGTCGTGACTGGAATCGTCAATCAAGTGAAGACGTTCTACGAGGCGAATGAGCACGTTCTCTGGATTACGTTCTTTCAGCGCAAGCTTTGGTGGGGTTTTGCGGTGCCGGGAGTTGAACAACTAGAAGACGGAAGTCGCATCAGAAATATCGAGGATGGATGGAGGTCAACAGACGCAGCGGGAGGTACTCTTGCTGTTGACAGGATTAGTGGGGTCTGACGAAAGTGCAGATGTACCAAGGCACTATTTGCAGGGTCAAAGAATCTCGGTATCTCCGACAGCGCGTAAATGGGCAAATCCCGACAGAAGTCGCAGAAGCTCAAGATCGTCTGTCAGCCTTGGTTGATGCCGTTTTACCACTCATCAAACTCTTGACATGGAAGGATTTCGAACTGCTCGTAGACTTACTTTTTGTAAATGCGGGATGGAAGAGAATCGGAGTACTGGGAAAGACCGAAAAAGACATCGACCTTGATTTACTCATGCCAGTGAATGGAAGGCGAGCATTCGTGCAGGTAAAATCATCATCGACGCAAGCAGAATATGATAAATACATCGGGGCGTTCTTGGACAATGACATGTATGACGAAATGTACTACGTTGTACACACGTTGAAAAATGAGCTCAAAGTTCCGGAGTGCCAGCGACCTCTGACCGTTCTGAGCAATGAGCTTCGTGCAAGCCGGTTCGATAAGACCGCCGAGGCACTCTCTGTGCTTTCCATCTTCGAAGGTCTTCGTCACTACGGTGAGTGCTACGCGGCACTTGGCGACATGGTGAAACTGCGGTGCAAGCGCGGGTGTCGAGATGGCGGTGGCAATCCATACTGCAAGATTCGGAAGTGCTGCGAACGCAAATCCTGCGTTGGGTGCTGGGAGTGCGATGACTTCGAGACATGCGAGAAGCTGGCCGAACTTGAGTTCGCTCATGGCGCAGCTGTTGTCCGCAATATTCGGCGCATCCGTCGTAAGGGGCTCAAGGGTTTCTTGGAGGGCAAGCGCGACTGGTACGTGCGCGCTACCACCTAACTGGCTGATGCGCAGTTGTTAGCGCACTAAAATATTTAGATGGAAGCAAAATAAAAAATGAAAAACAGAATAGAAATAAATGATTTCAAAGCCATTCCCGATGTTGGCTCGGCAACAATTTTATCTCGGCATTAAAATTTATGAAAGGAGAGCCTCTGAAAAAATGGTGGCATTATACCGAAGAAAGAAAAAAGACATTATCCAAAGATAGGAGCTGATATCATGATCGCATATTGTGGATTGGATTGTTCAAAATGTGAGTGCTATATTGCCACTCAAGAAAACGACGAAGAAAAACGTAAAGATGTGGCAGCAAAATGGTCTGTTCAATACAATACAGATATAAAACAAGAGCAAATCAATTGTACTGGCTGTAAATCGGATGGTTTGAAATTTTTCTTTACCGAGAGCATGTGCGAAATCAGGAAATGCAATATGGAAAGAAAAAGCAATAATTGTGCAGAGTGTAGTGATTACAAATGTGAAAAACTGGAAAAATTCATCGAATTAGCCCCACTGGTGGGGGAAGCACTACAGGCATTACGTTAATACAGACAAATCGACAAAAATACCCTTGACGAACAGTTCCCAATGGAACGAAAATTGAATCTGCATGGAAAAAGAATGGACAAAGGCAGATTCTGGATGTTTTTTTGTCAAGTTTAGACAGGGGGCGTATCATGAGTGCACGTTTTCTTTCCCGTACCGTTATTATTCTTTCGTTGTTTTTCGTCATCTCGTTGACCGGATGTTCCGGTTCCGATGACGACAGCAGCGGTCCGGATCCGGACACGACTCCACCGACGATCGTCGGAACATACCCTGTTGATACAGCTACTGATGTATCAAGGACTGGCCCGTTCTGGGTCGCCTTCAGCGAACCGATGGATGAGGAGACGGTTGAGAACAACATCGACGCCGGTTCCGCCCCCTTCGATTTTTACTGGAACGACGAGAGTGACACCCTGTTTTTCTCGGTTACTACACTTCTCTCCGCCAACACGACCTACAATATCGTGATCGGAGGAGGCGCTGAGGATCTTGCTGCCAACGCGATGGGATCCGATTTTTCTTTTACATTTACAACGACTCCTCTTGACGACATAACTCCTCCCGTTGTGGTATCGGTACACCCCGCGAATGGCTCGACGGGGGTCAATCCGGGCGAAGTGCTGGAGATCGTCTTCAGCGAGCCGATCTACCAGTTCGGCGGCTGGGACCTGCAGTATTATATCGTAGTCACTCCGATGCCGGAAGATGGATATTTCACTTTCCAGGGCAACTCTGTTTTCATCTATCATGATCCGTTTCCCACTGAGACCCTCGTGAGCGTAGAGATCAGTACCAGCATCCGGGACCTTTCAGGAAACAGCCTGGAGTCGTCCTACAATTTCTCGTTTACTACGATGGCCGACAATGTGCGGCCTTATCTGGCCAGTTCAGTGCCGTCGAACCATGAGACTGGAGTATCGACCGGGCTAGAGGCCATGAATTTTACTTTCAGCGAACCGATGTATCCGGAGTTCGACATGCCGGATGAAAACGTAGACGCGAGGATCGTCAAGCTTTTCACAAGCGAACCGGACTGGAACGAAGACTTTTCGGCTCTGGACATCTCACTTACAGGTACACTTCTTCCCGGATGCACCTACTGGGTCTATTTCGAAGACGCCACCGACATGGCCGGTAATGTTATCGACCCCAATCCCACCCACTACTACTTTTCCACGACCGGAGAAACATCGTATTACCCGATCCAGTATTACTATACATGGTACTTCGGCGAGGAATATCCCTATATGTCCACGTCGAAGGAACCCACAGGGCCCGAGTTCGACATATTGAGGCGTCTCATGAATTTCAACCTGTCCACGGGAGACTTCGAGGAAGTGATCGAGAGTTACGACGGGACGATCGATAACAAGACATTCCTCAGGCTCAGCGGCAATACAGTTTATCATGTCGGAAGGGAAGAGTACGATGAAGGTATCCTGGACGAGACGATGATGTGGGACGAACCTATGCCCTACGTCAAGCTTCCTGTCCCCGCCTACGCGGGCGATTCCTGGCCGATATCTACCACGTTGACAATCGAGGATCAAGTGGTTCTGTCGCTCTCGGGCACATGCGAGATCGAATCGGGTACAGTGATGGTCAATTCCCCCTTCATGGAAGGCGTCTTCCATGAATGTTATATCCACCACCTCCGTGTCACGGTCCAGATGTACGAGGGTGGGGTCCCGAGCGGTACGGACGAGGTCCACCAGGTAATGTATCTGGCTGAGGGAGTCGGCCCGGTGAGGATAATTGAAGTGGATGATGACTATCCGTTTGAAGATCATATTCTCTCGATAGTACAATGGATGCTTGAAGATATGGATTAAAAAAATCGGGGTCTGAACCTGCAGGCGGGCTGGAACCAGTTCCGGCCCGCCGTTTTTTCAGGGAGCAAATATTGGTAAAGACCGGATGCGATATCCTGGTGGTTTGCCCCCGCCGCCGCGGGGACGGTTTGGTCGGGAACGAGGTTCTGGTTCTTGTCGAATCCGGCGGATTCATGACAACTGGCTTTCTCCAGAATTCGAGGCGGGAAACGGTACCAGAAACGGGGGGGGCAGGTCAGAGTCCAGATACGAAAGTTAGATGCCCCTGTGCCTGTTTGCTTTGTCCCTGATGATTTCCTTGCTCAAAATAAAACCAATCCAGAAAATTACCAGGCCAGATACAATCCCGGGAATCCCCACGTAGTATATGACTCGATCTACCGGATTGTTCAAAAGGTGGAACAAAATCGACACGATTAAAAAGCCACCAAGAATCATGAGCAAAGAACCGATACCATTAAATCGTTTCATGGTTGAGGCACCCCCTTCTTTCTTTTAATAATATATCATTCTTTGGTGTATGTGTCATTTGAAACAATTTTCGGGTCGTTCCTGTTAACTGTTAAGTGCCACTCTCTTCCCTGGCAAAGAATTCCTTAAACACATTGAATTCCTTTTGGGAATAAAGAAAGGCGACAACCGCAAGCATAGTGATAGTCAGTCCCAGGTTGGCCAGAAGCTGGTTTTCGACTTTGGCAAAGTACGCAAATGAGCGAGACCCGTTGTTGAACACAGCATGGACAAAGGACGCCACCCATATAGTCCCGGACTTGGCATATACATACGCAAAAAAGACAAAGGTACAGATAGATCCAATTGCCAGCACGATTCCATTAGCTATGTGCTGCCACAGCGCAAAGTCTATGGAGCCTGGCATAATGAAGATCAAGGGAACATGCCATGCAAACCAGATAAGGCCACCAACAACGAAGCCAGTTACCAGCCGGGTTCGGCACAGTTGTGGAAACAAAAGCCCTCGCCAACCGAATTCTTCCCCAAATCCGGCAATCATCATGGGAATATTGAAAACCGTCAGGCCTCCGATGAGAAAGACAAGCAACATCATTCTTGGGGTCAGTCCGGCAGGCAGGTTGTCTATATCCTGGCCGGATAGAGCCATCTGATCTTTGAGTTGCGTTAGAAAAGTTTCGCCACTAAAATCCCATGAGATTGAGCCAAGAATCGTATATGTTACATAAGAGACAAGAACAATAACTAATGTAATTCCCCAGAACCGGAGATAATCCTTCAGCCTGCCAAAGCCGAGATGAGCATCTCTAAATCTTCTCTTATAGAAAAACAGGCGCGTGATGGTGGCGGCGATGGCGGGGCCGAGCATATAAGCCCCGGCAAGATAATTGCCGGCCTTGCCCATCTGCTTTACACCAATAATGAACCCGCCGCTTATCAGCGTGATGAGAACAAGATAGGCAATCAGCGGTTTTTTCTTCATATCTTCTCCCATAACGTTGGTTTCACCTGAGTTGCCTCAACAGCTGTTGCATTGTCTTATCTGATAATCTACCATAACATGCCTTCTATGGGACTCCATACTTCTTTTCCATTTCCCCGATCCAATACGTGAGTGTAAGGCATAAAAGAAGTTGTTCGGTATTGTTTGATGAAAAAATGGGGAAACTCTGTCCCCTATCCATGTCCCTTGACGATATGCCCGCAAAAATGTAATGGTATATGTACTGAAAAATGATCTTAACAAGCCGGGTGATCTGGATATCCGGCAGGGAGGATAAGATGCAGAAACTGGCTTTTATCGGGTTTGGTGTTGTCGGGCAGGGCCTGGTGGAGATCCTTATCGAAAAGAAGGAGACCCTGGAGAAGAAGCACGGCCTGGAATATTCTATCGTTGCCGTAAGTGATTTTACGAAAGGTTCGGCGCTGAATAATAACGGACTCGATCCGGGCAAACTTCTCGAGCTTGCAAAGGACGGCAGGATCTCGGAATATCCGGGGGCAACGACCGGGCTTGATGCTCTCGAAACGATCAAACAGTCTGATGCAGATGTCGTAATAGAGGTTTCCTACACAGACATCAAGACGGCTGAACCCGCGAACAGCCATTTCAGGGCTGCCCTGGAGAGTGGCAAGCACCTTATCACGACGAACAAGGGGCCTACGGCGCTGTTTTTTCGCGAGATCTCCGAGCTGGCAAAGGCAAAAAATGTTCAATTCCGTTACGAAGGTACGGTAGTAGCCGGCACACCTGTTCTCAACCTCGTCGAGATGTGCCTTGCGGGTAACGAGATCAGCGAGATCCGCGGAATTCTCAATGGGACTACCAACTTTATTCTTACGAACATGGAGACTGGAAAGAGTTACGAAGATGCTCTGAAAGAAGCGCAGGAACTCGGGTTTGCCGAAGCCGACCCGACAGCCGATGTGGAGGGGTTCGATGCCCTTGCCAAGGTTGTGATCCTTGCCAGGAGTGTTATGGGCGCCGGGATCGGTCCGGAAGATGTTGACAGGACAGGCATTACGGGGATAAGTCTCGAAGATATCCAGGCCGCGGGAAAAGAGGGAATGCGCTGGAAACTCATAGGTAAGGTCACAAAAAAGGGTGGAGCCGTCACTGCGTCGGTTAAACCCGAAAAAGTTGCCCTTACGGACCCCCTGGCCTCTGTGGGTGGAGCTATGAACGCGCTCACATTTGAGACGGATCTGCTCGGTGCCGTTACGATCGTCGGACCAGGTGCCGGAAAGAAGGAAACAGGGTACTCATTACTTGCAGATTTGCTCGCGATCAATAATAAGCCATGAAGGAAAACCTTCATGTGACAGGGTGTTGAAAGCGGCGGGGCTAATGCCCGTAGAAATAAAAATACCCGGAGCGGAATGGATATTATCTATGGATACTATCTTACGTCTCCGGGTATTTCTTTTTGACCGGTACATGATCTAGTCGCTGATTCCCAGCACATCAGCCATGTTGTAGATCCCGGGGCCCTGCTGATGGATAAAATGGATCGCGCGAATGGCTCCCCGGGCAAAGGTTCTTCGCGAATGGGCCCTGTGGACAAGCTCGAATCTTTCGCCTTCGCCCGCGAAAATCACCTGGTGTTCCCCGGTCACATCCCCACCCCTGAGCGAATGCATCCCGATCTCGCCGGCAGGCCGCTCGCCTACAAACCCTTCTCTGCCATATACAAGTGTTGACCCCTTCCGGGTGTTTTTTGCTATTTCGGCTATTTTTGCGGCTGTGCCGCTGGGAGAATCTTTTTTCCTGTTGTGATGGATCTCCACGATCTCTATATCGAAATCAGGCAGGGCCCGGGCCACTTCCGCAGTGATCTTGAAAAGAAGATTGACTCCGGCGGACATGTTGGGGCTGATCAGTATGGGAATCCTGTTTGCCGCTTTTTTCGCCTCGGCAAGCTGGCCTGTGGAAAGCCCCGTCGTTCCGGTAACGAAAGCCTTTCCTGCCGCCGCGCATTCGACGATCTGAGACATGGCAGAATCGGGAGAAGAAAAATCAATGACAACATCGGCGACACCAAGTATTTCCCGAAGATCTGATACGACTTCGACGCCATGGAAAACGGTACCCAGCCCGCTGTGCCCCGGAGCCTCGACTGCGCCGGCCAGTTCCAGGCCGGAATCGGCCTCTATCTCTACAGCGAGCGTCTTGCCCATCCTTCCGAGAGCTCCAGCAAGAATAACCTTTATCATCGAAAAAATCCTTTCAGCCATTGGCCGGGCGGCTATACATGGAGTCCGTAATCAGTCAGGGCTTTCGAGAGAGTCTTGAGGGTCTCCGGCATCATCCTCACAAGGGGAAGCCTTACATTCCCGACACCCATGCCGAGCATGTTCATCGCTTCCTTGACCGGCATCGGATTGGTCTCGATGAACATGGACTGGGCCAGCGGCAGGAGCTTGTAGTGCAATCTGCGGGCTTCGGCGAGGTCGCCACTGGAGAATGCCGCGATCATTGCCAGAACATCTTTCGGAACAATATTTCCGACAACGCTGACGACTCCCTTGCCACCTATCGAAAGGACGGGAAGGGTGATACTGTCATCCCCGGACATCAGGATGATATCATCGCCGCACAGCATTATTATTTCAGCCATTTGTTCTATCGATCCGCTGGCTTCCTTGACGCCGATGATATTGTTGTGTTTCGAAAGCCTTGCCACGGTCGCCGGTTTCATATTAAGGCCTGTACGGCCAGGAACATTGTAGAGCATCAGGGGAAGGTCACCATCGTCGGCAAGTTTCATAAAGTGGGCATAAAGGCCTTCCTGCGTGGGTTTGTTATAGTAAGGCGTAACGACCATTGCGCCGTCAGCTCCGAGTTCACGCGCTTTCTTGATATTTTCTATCGATTTCGTAGTCGAATTTGTACCGCACCCTGCCACTACTTTCAGTTTGCCCGCGGCTTCGCCGACCACCAGTTCGATGATTCTGAAATGCTCTTCCCATGTATATGTTGGATTCTCGCTTGTAGTCGCGCAAGGGACGAGACCGTCTGTTCCCGCGTCGATATGGAATCTGACGAGTTCTTTGAGCTTGTCCTCGTTCAGGCTGTTATCTTCATTAAATGGGGTAACGAGCGCGATATATAAACCTTTCAACATGACTCCCGACCTCCCCGGGCCTCAGCCCGCATGAAATATTATATGGAACGATCGGCTGTTGCGCTGATAGTGACCGTCCCGTCAGTCACAGGAACTCTATTTTATTTTAAGAAGAAGTGTCAAGAAGAATGGAAGAAGGTGTTATTCCCGGGATAAACAGGGCTCATAACAGGGGGGCAAGCTGTTTTGCATGGGACCAGGAAGTGCAGCATAGAGGGGGCTCTTCAGCAGCTGTCAGAAAGAAATCCCAAAAAAGCAAAAAAGCTGTTGACAAAACAGCATATTAATATATACTAATATGCATATGAAGAAAGAAAGGTGTATAGTATGAGTTCAGGAAAAAATAAAGCGCCTCTGTCCGAGACTGAGATAGAACGTTTGTCAGAATTGCTCAGGTCTCTTGCCAACCCGGCCAGATTGCGTATCGTGAATCTCCTGACAGAAGGCGAATGTACCGTTTCGGATATCTGCCTGCGAACAGGATTGAAACAGTCGCTGGTTTCGCAACAGCTGAAAAATCTGAGGCTGAACAATATTGTGCAGCG
Source organism: uncultured bacterium (assembly GCA_965370495.1). Lineage (GTDB taxonomy): Bacteria > Krumholzibacteriota > Krumholzibacteriia > Krumholzibacteriales > Krumholzibacteriaceae > Krumholzibacterium. The sequence goes on along the minus strand of CBDUUV010000003.1, from coordinate 40,349 downwards.
CAGGCGGGATGTTCCGAGGGTCTATTACAGTATGAAGGAAATGAATGTTGTCAGTATGCTGACGTGTCTTGGCAGATGCGGAACAGGGCTTAAAAAGCCAGGGAGGAAGTAATTATGAGCGACAAGGTGTTACACGTAAGTGATAATGATTTCCAGGAGAGTGTAATCGATTCAGAACTGCCGGTAGTAGTGGATTTCTGGGCACCATGGTGCGGTCCGTGCCTGATGGTCGGTCCTGTGATCGAGGAACTTGCCGAGGATTATGATGGCAAGGTCAAATTTGTAAAACTCAATACCGACGAATCACGCGAGACCGCGACCAAGTATGGAATCATGAGCATTCCGACTCTCAAGATACTCAAGGGTGGAGAAGTACTGGACTCCATTTCGGGAGCGGCTCCGAAGGAATACTTCAAAGAATGGATCGACAAGGCCCTGACGTAGTGTCGATAGCAAAACCTGATCTTAAGGGGCGGGTGTCCGGGCGACTCCGTCCCTTCTGCTTGTTTACAACACTATTCCAGTCGACTATAATAGCCACAGCCGTATATTCCGTGTTGACTGAAAGGGGAATGGTCGGATGAAAATCAGAATCTTGCTGTTAACGCTTCTGTCGCTACTCATTTTCAGCCTGGGTTGTTCCCGAATAGAGATAGATCAAACAGGGCTGGTCAGGGTTTCGAATGGCGTATACGCTTTTATTGCCGCAGGGCCTTCTGCTGCTGAAGGCCTGGGGACCAATTCAGGTTTTGTCGTAGGGAAAGAAGCCGTCCTTGTCATTGATTCGAGGTATACGCCGGAACTTGCCACAGAATTGCTCGAAGCGATCAGGACGGTCACAGATCTGCCCGTAAAATATGTCGTCAACACGCATTACCATCCTGATCATATATGGGGCAATTCCGTGTTCAGCGACATGGGGGCTGTTATCATCTCAAGGCCCGAGACACGGGAGGATATCGAAAAGTATACCCCCATTTATCTCGATTACTACAGGGAGCAGAAACCGGATAAATATGAACAGCTGCGCGGCGTCAGGATGACGCTTCCCGATTCCATGATGGCTGACAGGATGCTGATTGATCTTGGAGGAGTTAAAGCCGAGCTCCTTTTCTTTGGAGCAGCGCATACCGCGGGGGATATTATAGTCCGTGTCCAGTCCGAAAAAACGGTCTTTACGGGTGGTATAACCGGCAACAGGTACCATGTCAATATGGGAGACCAGGGAGTGGATTTTGAGAACTGGATCCGTATTCTCGGCAAGCTGGAAAAGATGGCCCCCAAATGGGTCGTATCAGGGCAGGGGAAGGTTTGTGGTAAAGAGCTTTTTGGCATGCAGAGAAAATATCTACAGGATATTATCGAGATTGGAAAATCGTCTATCAGAAAAGGAGAGCCGCTTTCTGAAGCAGTCAGGGATAAAACAATACCCGGTACGGAAGGATTTTTTCAGGGCAACATGCTTCCTTTCAATATCCAGGCTGTTTACAAGGCGTTTGTGGTTGAAACGGTAGATCCTGATTTCAGTCTGGATCTGCCTGACGATTTCTTCGCCAGGGAAGGAAGCGGTGATGCGTCAAGAGGCAGAATACAGTGGATAATGCAGTCAAAGGATGGCTATTCGGAACTCGAGATATCGTGGCAGCCTACGAACAGGCTCGAAATTATCGTTCAGGATATCCATGACAGTATTGCCAGGCATCTTGGAACCAACACCGATAAGCACATGGAGATTTCTGGATCGAAGAAGATCCCTGTAGGGGAAGAGGAAGCGGTGGCGGCTTTCGGCAGTTGGGGGTACAAGATCGGGAGTACAGTGGCGGGTGGAGGAATATGGACCTGGGCGATGATTATATATGATAGCGAGCTGTATTTTTTCCAGATGTCCACCAACACCGAGAGTGATCACGAGAAGGAATTTGTAAATATCGAGATACTGGAAAAAGCTGTATCGACATTTCATTTTATCAGGTAAGGGCGTCATATCAGGGAAGGGTTCACCACTGAGAAGTGCTACCCCGTGGATGCGTGGCCCCGGTAATATGCCACTCTGGAGATGTGTGGTCCCGGGAAGATACCACTCCCGCAGATACCTCCCCCTAGGCCCCGAATTTTTTCAGCTTTCCCGCATTGGCCAGGGCCAGTTCCATGATATATTTTGCAGGGAAGACTCCCAGCGAACCAAAGTCGCATTCAGTTTCATTGAACGCGGCGGTGTGATCGATGCCGCTGGTATCCGACCCTATCATGAAGGGGACCGGATGCCACGAATGGCTCTTCATCGCACAGGGGGTGGAATGGTCCCCTGTAACAATGATCACATCCGGGTCAAGATCGAGAAGCAGAGGCAGGCTTGCGTCCACCTCTTCGATGACTTTTATTTTGCCGTCGATATTTCCGTCTTCCCCGTACGAATCGGTCTTCTTGATGTGGACGAAGAAAAAATCATGATCGCCGCTGTAGATCGATCTCACGGTTTCGAACTGTTCAGCGGGAGAAAACCCCGTATCGAAAAGGTCCATTCCGCAGAGCCTGGCAACGCCGCGGTACAGCGGATAGGCAGCCACGGCGGCAGCTTTCAGTTTGTACCTTTCCATGAAAGACTCGATTTTCGGCTTTCGGGAGATACCCCGTAAAAGCGCGGTTTTCGCCTTTTCCTCGTCTGACAGTATGTCGTTGATTCTTTCTATAAGCTTGAAGAGAATAGCGGATGTACGCTCCGCATCTGGAACGATTGCAATTGGTGTAAGTGGCTTTTTACCCGTAAGCTGCGGATCCGTTTCCTCGATTATTGGGGAAAGGCCTTCACCCCTGAGGACGATTCCGAACCTGTATTCACGTACCGGCATGATCAGGATCTCTACGCCATCTATCTCCCTGATCTTTTCACTCAGCTTATCACAGATACGGATGCCTTCCTTGTGAGGTATCCTGCCGGCTCTGCGGTCCGTAAGTATTCCGTCAGCATCGATGGTGGCAAAATTCCCCCTGATCGCGATATCGGAATCTCTTAGATCAAATCCTGTACCGGTCACCTCGATTACACCCCTGCCGGCGTCGTTTTCAGGCAAGAGCGGATCATATCCGAAAAGGGAGAAATGAGCCGGGCCGCTGCCAGGTGTAACTCCCGGAGAAATCGGCATACTCCTGCCGCAGGCGCTCTCTCTGGCCAGTGCATCGAGGTTGGGTGTCTTTGCGGCTTCAAGGGCAGTTTTCGGGAAATCGCGGGTTCTGATACCACCGACGCCATCAATGACAAGAAAAATTATCTTTGAATCATTTTTTCTCAATAGCTGACGCAGCATAACCTTTTCCTCCATGAAAAACCCGGAACGCACATATTCGATACAGTCAGCTGATATTCAGTCTCAACTGTAAGGGTATAGCTGTTTGTGCCGGCCTGTCAAGAAACCGTATTCTTTATTTAATTCGGCGTATCTATTTCGTAACTTAAGTGATACAATAAATGGAACGTTTCAACATCATTCCGGTTCAATATCCGGTGACGTATTGAAGAATCCTGAAGAAAATCGGTTCTGCTCAAATGGAGGAAACATGAACCTGCGCAAACGATTCAATCCGGAAAAAGGAGCCGTGTTCCTGGTTTTATCAATGGCGCTGTTGCTGCTGTTGCCTGGATGTGGCCGGGAAGCGGTTGTGGCGTTACAGGACCCTGTTCGTAAGATTTCCAGAGTGGAAACAAACTCCGAGGCTCTTCAGGCCTGGGTCATAACCGACGCGAAGGCTGATGTTTTGATCCATATCGATACGTCTGATGATATGAGGGTCTTTTCGGCCAGTTACACCGAAACGATGAAAAATGCAGCGGATCATCTCAAGCGCAAGAACATACTGGTTGTAGACCAGATAAAAACGGTGATCGAAAAAGGGGGCACCGTCAATCTTGGTCAGCGTTCGGGTTTATACAAACGAGTCATCTGGGTCCTGCCAGCCACGGCATCCGTTGGTTCCAACATGGCCGAGTCTTTCAAGAGGGTGCTTTACAAAAAACGAAATTACAGTAAAACGGATCTTGCCGATCTAAAGTCGGACGGAAAGTATATTACCGGGACGATAGATAGGATACCGATAACCGTAACCAACATGGAGGACCTCGAGATCGGGGAAGAGGAGACGGCGATACTGGATATAGACCTTGGGTTTTTCATGGGACAGAAGGTGCAGGACAAGGGTCAGAGAATGGGAACCCGAGTTCTCTTTGATTTTCTGAGGATGCTCAAGAGGAAAAATATCAGAACGAGCCAGGTGACTATCAATCTTTCTTCCGTATCAGGGACTGTTCCTATGGACATGAGGTTCTTTGGTGATGTCATTGAGGATATCCTGACCCATCCGGAGACGCTTGAAGGCCCCATTCCCGAAAAATATTCGATGATGATGGAAGCTGAGGAAGCCTTGATCTCGGGACGGTACGACAGGGCTGAAGCTCTGTATGGCCATTTAACCGAGAGATACCCGGCCGCCGGCTTGTTCTTCTCGCTGGCTGTAGCGAGAGGGTTTCAGGACAAGGGAGAGACATGCCTTCAGGCTCTGCTGAAAGCCTATGATTTAGATACCGCCTACTTAAAGGGTTTTTTCCAGTTCGCAAGGGTGCTGGGTGTCAACGGTAATGTTGATGCCGGCGAAAAGATACTGAACTCATCCGAAATCAAGGCACTGGTTCCCGAAGGGGAACTTGATTACCAGAAGGGCCTGTTTTTCTTCAGTGCCGGGCTGAATCGTGATGCGATTCTCTATCTCGAGCTGGTTGCTCAAAAAAAACCAAAGGATTTTGCGCTACGAACGGTGATGTACAAGGCTTACAAGAACATCAACGACGTTCCTAAAATGACGGCAACACTGGAAAAACTGATCAAGATGGATGAGAACAGGGTGATCAGGGATATGCCATGGGTGTACCTTGAGCTCGGGCAGTTGTGCGAAGAGGTCGGGGTATATCAGAGAGCAAGAGAGACATACGAGAAATATCTCGATTACGTACCGAACGCTTCCAATGCTGTCGAATTGAGAAAAAAGATCAATCAGTGGAAAGATTACAGGTAGGAGGCTTGCTGCATGGGATGATCTTTACGCAGATTGCCGATTTTTCAGTATATCGAGCAATCTTGCGATCCGGCCACTTTCAAGAGAGTTTTCGATCTTGTCTATAGCAGTTCTGAGTTTTTCCTCATCCCTTATCCTTATGTTCAGAAGGAAGCTGCCCCCCTCGAGATTTTCCGGCAGCTGGATGGTGGCCCATGAGGGAAGCCCTATCTCAGCCACTATACGATCGAGCGTTTCCATGTCCCTGCTGAGTGACGGGTAGCAGGCTTTTCTCAGGAGGTCAGGCAGCGGCCTTCCCTTGCCGCTGAACTCATCGGAAAATATTTTCCACTTTTTATTTCCCTGGTCGGCAAGGTATACAATCAACCTTACCGATTCTTTCTGTTGAGCGCGGCTGAGTTTCCCCCCCGAGAGGTGCCGGATCGCTTCGGACGTATCGATACAAGGATGTGACGAAAGAAGCAGCAGATCGCCCGATCTGATCGATCCTTTGTGCAGGGCGTCGAGCACCTCGTTATCTTCCTGCAGAAGGCCAACAAGCTGTCCCGCAAAATTTTCCGAGAGACGTCGGCCGAAAATTCCGGACAGGCCGGAAAGAACATCTGAAAAATGGTCTCCGAAATTGATAGAGGCTTTACTGAGGAGGATAATCTTCTCCAGGTCAGAAAGTTCGGCTCCTGCAGTGGTATTCTCGAGCCATATGGAAAGAATATCTGCGGGCACCCGCGTGTCGGTGGAACCGTTCTGGTTCGAATCGACGACCATGACTTCCACATGTTTGAATCCGGCAACGGTTGCCGCGGCAAGGCGCCTGTGGCCGAGGACGACCCGCGGCGACTCCTTTTCCCGAATCACCAGGGGAGGGTCGATCAGGCCGAACCTGTCTACAGAATCCACAAGGGACAAATCATGAGCATTGCCGGGCTGATCCCCGGGAAGGTGGTACCGGTAACAGAAAGGTGAATTCCTCAAACTGTCGAGGTCGGGTATATCGATGGGTTCCAGAGTTTTTTTCAACAGGACCTTCCTTAATGATTTGTACCCCGCAAGAGTCATGCTTCTTCATATCAACTGTCAACAACAAATAATCCGGCGAGAATCATGTCGCGGTATGTATAAAATAACAATATCAAATGTCTGGCGGGTTGATTTAAGCAACGATGAACCTTATATTGTTTTCCATGAGGAGAATAAAATATTCAATAATTCAGGCAGCAACGATTGTATTGATCGGAATGGCGGTTGCATTTATCCATAATGCTTTTTCGGCTAACGGAATCAACCCGTTCAGGAGGATCGCCGAGGTACCTATTGTCGAAGATCTGACAAGCGATGAATCAAATGGCTTGATGTTTGTGGACCTGGAACGTTTCAGAGAGGTCATTCTTTCCGGCGCTGTCATTATTGATTCGAGGACTGTCGTGGAATACGAAGAAGGGCACATCCCCGGCGCGGTGCTTCTTGATTACTATGAATTCGGCAGGCATATGGAAGAAGTGATTCCTCTTCTCGATTTCGAGGAAGCCTTTGTGATTTATTGCGCAGGTCCGCTTTGTGAGGATTCCGAGATGCTTGCCAGGGAATTATTTACATTGGGTTACAAAAAAATACTGGTCTTCAGAGGTGGTATGGAAGAATGGGAGGAAGCTGGTCTTCCGTTTGAAAAGGGAACGGAATAAGCCGGGGCAGGAGAAATCATGATGAAAAGCAATGTCCTGAAGGATTATCTGTTTGAGAAAGCTTCTGATGAGCGTAACAGCAACGTGCAGTCCGGGCTACGCCGATGGGTGAACGATCCCTGGTTCCTGCTGCTCCTCAGGATCGTTCTGGCGATGGTTTTTATTTATGCGGCTATGCAGAAGATCGGCAAACCGCTTCTTTTTGCCGATGAGATCAGGATGTACGAGGTGTTGAGTAAGGGCCCGATTCTCTATGCAACAGCGATCGCCCTGCCATGGATCGAACTGTTCTGCGGCTTCTCGCTTTTGTCAGGGATTTTTATGAGAGGTTCCGCGCTTATTCTGTTAGTTCTGAGCTCGGTGTTTATCGGGGTTATCACGTTCAGGAGCGTGGGAATCATGAACAGTGACGGAACTCCCTTCATGGATATATACTACGATTGCGGGTGTGGATTCGGGGCGACTTATGCCTGGAAGAAACTGACAGAAGATATATTTCTTTTCCTTGGCGCGCTGATGATCTTCAAGCAGGTGTCATACGGGCTTGTGATTTTTCCATTCAGGAGGAGCGTATAATGAATGCAGGATGCCGCATTGCTGTCTTTACCGTAATATTGATGGTTCTTTCTTTTCCAGGTTCAGGTATGAGCGCGGACACGGCTGCTCGTAGCCACCAGTTCGGATCGGGAGACCACGAAATCGGAGTGGTTTTGGGTGAACCATCGGGCCTGAGTTTCAAAAGTTGGACGGACTGGAATACAGCATTCGATATCGGCCTGGCCTGGTCATTCAAACGGGAGGGGTATCTCAACATCCATGCCGATTACCTGTTTCATAACTTCGGTTTCTTCGAAATCGACAATGACCGGATGCCGCTTTATTTCGGATTCGGAGGACGTGTACGACTGGAAAACGACACGAGGATAGGCGCAAGGTTTGTCATTGGAGCGGAGTATTATCACGAGGAGTTCCCGGTAGGCTTCTTTTTTGAACTGGCCCCGATCTTCGATATTATTCCCGAAACAGAATTCGACATGAATGCTGGAATTGGTGTAAGAATCCTTTTCTAGGCATGTTTTCAGGAATTACACGATCTTCCCACCGAAGCTCCCAGTGATTCCGCTGTTCTGACCATCTGTCCCTCCGGGTCTACATTCTTCAGCTTTTTGATGGCAGACTTGATATTAGCTGATTTGATCTGACGCCCGCGGAGACATACCATCTTTCCGTATTTTCCTTCACCGACGAGGTGGGCTGCTTCCACTCCGAACCTTGTTGCAAGGATGCGATCGTAAGTGGTTGGTGTGCCACCGCGCTGGATATGTCCGAGCACGGTGATCCGGGTTTCCATGCGGGCAATGAGTTCGATCTTTTCTGCGACCCAACGGCCGATCCCTCCAAGGCGCCCTGGCGTTCCGTCAGCTCCCGGCTCTTTTTCATACACTTTCCTTCCGCCACCGGGGAAGGCGCCTTCGGCAACGATTACGATACTGAATTTCTTGCCCCTCTTTTTTCGCTGGATAATGTGTTCGCAGACAGCATTCATATCAAATGGTATTTCCGGCATGAGTATGACATCGGCACCGCCTGCTATTCCAGCTTCGAGCGCGATCCATCCGCTGTCTCTACCCATTACCTCGAGGACGAGGGCTCTGTGGTGGCTTTCCGCTGTAGTGTGAAGCCTGTCGAGAGCGTTGGTAGCACAAGCCACGGCGCTGTTGAATCCGAATGTGACGTCTGTTACACCGAGATCGTTATCAATTGTTTTCGGTACACCGACAACAGGGACGCCTTTTTCGTAAAGGGCCTGTGTGATCTTCATAGTTCCGTCACCGCCCACGGCTATAAGAACGTCGATTTTCATCTTCTTGATGTTGATTACGATTTCGTCGGTAACATCCTTGAAGATCGGTTTTCCGTTTTCCTTCATGGGATATCTGAGAGGATTGCCCCTGTTGGATGTTCCGAGGATCGTTCCGCCTTTGAGCTGCAGTCCCGACATGTCTCTGGAACGGAGGAGTTCCCCCCTGGATTCCAGGAGCCCGTCAAACCCATCATTGATCCCGAGAATTTCCCATCCATACTCGGACCTGGCCGAACGGACAATCCCCTTGATCACTGCGTTAAGTCCAGGGCAATCTCCACCACCTGTCAGTACAGCGATCCGCTTGATCTTCTTTGGGTCGATCATTTTCCCTTTGTATGATTTTTTTTCAGCCACGGGTTTTCTCTCCTTGAGTTCGATAGCCACATCGGCTCGTTATTTCGAGATTCTGTATACCAGCATACTATACCATTCGGCAGGATTTTCAAAATATTAATAAAACCTGATCCGGATGATATCGGCAGGGAAACCGGATTGCGTTCTGACGGCACTTGACCCCTGAAGGCAAATCTGTTATCTTCGCACAGCGTAAACGGCGTGGCTTGTAAGGCTGGAAACAAAGCGCTGTTAAGCCTGAAAAAGGCGAGCGGCATGCGTGAAGAGGGTTCAATATGGAGGTAGAGAAATGAAAAAGCTGTTGTTGGTATTAATGGCGGTAATGCTGATCGCTTCGATCGGCTGCCAGAACAAACCAGCGGAACGGGAGAAAGATCTCCAGCAGAGTGACGAAAGGGTCAGCGGCGGGTCATTGATCGATCCGGTGGATAAAGAGCCCGTTGATGTAATCAATTCAAAATATTCATTCGTTTACAAGAGCATCGAGTATAACTTCAACAGCAAGAAGAACATGGAAGCCTTTGTGAAGGATCCTGCGAAGTATCTGAAGAAGGATTAAGCTGATCCGGCATTATCCGGATTTCGCATTTTGCAAAAGAGATTGTACGAAATGAGACTAAAGTCCCCTTCGGGGGGCTTTTTTTATGCCTTGTTGTTTCCTGAGATTCCTCATTGTTTCCTTTTAGTTCCGACTCGACCTTCAGATGGAAACCCCGTACAGGCGCGGAAAACCATGTTTTTCAGCCCCAAAGTCCCATTCGTCGAACACCCTCCTGTAACATAAGTCCCCTTTATTGGAATGCCAGTTGCGATCAGGCCCGCCCGTAGGAGTTTGAGCAGTTTTTCCAGGCAGGAGACTGCGACCCAATACAGAGATCCTCCAAGTTGTGTGTTCTGCAGCTAACCGCGTGGATACTCCGATTTGACTGGAGGAATAAAAAAGGAGGACAGCTAGATGAGAAGAAGTCTTTCGGCTGCGATCTTCCTCGTCTTCATTGCTGTATTTGCTGCTAATGCCTCAGCCGGAGAGCCTGTGCTCACCGGTGAGATGGAAGCACAGAAAATAGTCATGAATGAAGAGAATCGCGAGATCGCCGTGCCGGCAGAAAAAGTTTTTCCCGGCGATACGGTTGAGTACATGCTGAAGTACCGGAATACCGGTGATGTTTCCGCATCAGGCGTCGACCTTGTCGGCCCGGTACCTTCGGGTACGGTCTACCTTGACAGGACTGCCAGCGACAACAAAGGGCTCAGTCCTGTTTTCAGTATCGATGGTGGGAAGAGATACGGCCAGTGGCCAGTCATATATGAAGTTATCAGGAAGGATGGGAGCAGCGAGCAAAAGGTTGCCACTCCTGAAATGATAACACACATCAAATGGGCTATGGGTGAAACACTCGATATCGGGCAGGAAGTAGCAGTCTCTTATCGCGTGAAGGTCAGGTAGGGATGTCTGGCTTCTTGAAACGGATTTTAATTATCCCCTGAAGGGGAGTGAACCAGGTGGAATGCCCCAAATAAGGGCAGAAGGATGGTGATCAGCCATGACGCTGAAAAGACTGACAGGTCTTGTTCTTCCTGTCATGTTGCTTGCGTTGTTGCTCGTATCCGCAACAGCACAGGCGCAAACGCCTGCCGGAACGGTTATCCGGAACCAGGCTTCGGCCACGTTCCAGGATGCTATCGGCAATACTTATACGGCGACCTCAAACGAGGTTACCACGATTGTACTTCCCGTGTTCGGTGTGTCGATAATTCCGGATGATTCGGGCGAAACACCGCCTGTCACCCCGGCTCTTTCCCAGACAGCCATACCGGGTCAGACGGTTTACTTTAATTACAACCTGACTAATACAGGTAACGACACCGATGATTTCACTATCGAACCGCTGCTCGACGCGGTGAACACAACGATGGTCCTCGGTCTCGGTAATATTACGATCTATTACGATCTTAACGGTAACGGCGTTCTTGACGGCGGCGAACCGGCTGTCTCGGCAGGCGGTGTTCCCGGGAACCTCGGTCTCATAGCCGCAGGTACTACCGTGAACCTCCTGGTCTCGTACCAGGTCCCTGCGACCGCGACTGCCGGCGAACTGGGTTATATCGGCCTGCAGGCCACATCTGTCGGCGACAATGCCCAGGTCGATACGCGCAATTACCACCTGACGACAGTTGTCAGCGATGCTTCGCTTACGGCTTCGATGTCAGCTCTTCCTGCCAATGTAGATCCCGGTAATACGGTCACGTATTCGGTTACCGGTTCCAACGTCGGTAGTGATGATGCTCATGGTGTGACCGTCGCTTCCGTCGGCCTCACCGGCGTACTTATCTATGATATTATTCCGATTGACCCTTCGACCAGCAATCCGCTGGCCCTTTCGGGTTCTCCCGCAGGAGCCCCCGCGGGTGGAACGGTACTGTACCTGCCTACAGGCAGCCCGACGGCTGGCTCGCCGGAGACATGGGCATGGTCGTCCTCGGCCGCTGCTGGTGATATCGCTGTCGCATATGTTACAAATGGCGATATGACAATCGGCCAGAACTATACGTTCTCATACGATGTCACGGTTCCGACCGGAATGCCGGCCGGGATCATCAATAACAGCGCTGCCGTGGCGTTTGTCGACAATAATGCCGGGACGCCGGATCCCACGATCGTCACAACGAACAACACGCAGGTCAATGTGAATGTCCTCGCGGATGTAATCGTCGGCCCGAACGGTGCCCCCGGCGCCGGTACGCCGCCGTTGTATAATGATGATCTTCAGGCTGTCGCGATGGCATATGCCAACTCGTCAGTCGACTTCATCAATACTGTACGCAACGATGGCAACGCGGCTGATGAGATCAATATCCAGATCGATGCTGCCTCTACGATCCCGGGCGGATGGAGTGTTCAGTTATTCCGCAGTGACGGCGTAACACCTCTTTCGGATTCAGGCGGCGACGGTATTGTTGATGTCGGCACGATCAACCCCGGCACAAGCGTTGATTTTATAGTCAGAGTACTGGTCCCCGGAACAGCAGTTGCCGGCGGTCCCTACAATGCTGTTATCAATGCTGTCTCGGCCAACAACCCGGCCGAGTTTAACCAGACGACAGATGAAATCACGGCTGTCAGTCCCGCTGCGGTAGATATTGGTAACTATGACGGTGCTGTCGGAACCAACGATGCCGCGATCAACCAGAACGTCGATCCCGGTCTTTTGGTCGATTTCGCACTCGACGTGATCAACACCGGCGGTTCGAGCGACAATTTCAACCTGTCCTCGACATTCCCTGCCGGCTGGACAGTCACATTCTATGAAGATACAAACGGAAATGGCGTGCTGGATATTCCCGAGCTTACTCCGATTGCCAATGTTGGTCCTCTGGCTGCTGGTACTGAGGTAAATATCATAGCCAGAGTCGATATTCCGGCTGGAGAAATCCCGGGTGTCAACCCGATCGCTTTCAGGGCTACTTCAGCAAACAATCTTGCCCTGTTCGACGAGATAGCCAATACGGTAACAGTAAATGGCGCGCCATCGGTTACCATAGTGCCTGATCGAACCGGCACAGGAACGGCTGGAGGAACGATTCGTTATCAGCACACTGTTACGAATACAGGAAATGTCGATGACACGTTCCTTCTCAGTTTTGTCAGCTCCAACGTGTGGAGCTACACGTTCTTCGATCTTGCTAACAATCCGATCGCGTCGGTTACGCTTGTTGCCGGTGCTACACAGGATGTCATCGTCCAGATCTCCATCCCTGGTGGAGTGGCGATGGGAACAGTCGAGACAGGAACGATAACTGTTACGGGAAGCGGTACGGGTGCTACCGATTTAGCGACGGATATTACGACGATAGTTGCCGGTAACCTTGTACTTGCCAAGTCAGTCAATCCGGCCGGTAACCAGGCTCCGGGAACCGAGCTTACATACAGGACGGATTACTCGAACGTAGGTACCGGTGCCCTGGACGCGATCGTGCTCTACGACATGATCCCGGCCTGGACACAGTTCCGTGTAGGCTCTGCTGTCAGCGGTACTTTTGCCACGGGCATCACAGCTATCACGACCGAGTTTTCTAATGATGGTGGAACCACCTGGGCATACGTGCCGGCGAGTGGCGGCGGCGGAGCCCCTGCAGGGTTCGATGCCAATGTGACCAATGTCAGATGGACTCTGACCGGCACACTGGCAGGCGGCGATGGTACAGTCGACGGTGTCGGCTTCATCGTCCGGATCATTGCGGAATAGAAATAAATTCACGCGGTGGGGCAGGGCTTGTTCCCTCCCCGCCGCATAATTATGGATCCGGCGAGGCGGCGCCGTGAAAAGAGAAATTTTACACAAGGTAATTCTCTCAGGAGATAGCAGAGAGAGGTTCACGCTACCGGTGTGCCTCTTTCTGCTCTTTGTGTTTCTCGCCGCGCCCGCCTCTGCTGTGATCCCGAATGCCGGAAGTGTTATTACCAGCCAGTCGGAAGCTTCCTACCGCTTGAATGGCAACGATCTGGCGGCATATTCCAATACAGTAACCCTGAGCGTCCTGCCTGTTTTTGGTCCGATGATACTGCCCGACGGCAGCACTGAGACTCCTGCCCTGACCGGCTCGGCGTTCAGCGGGGAAACGGTATCTTTCCATTACACTCTCGAAAATACCGGAAACGAAGATGACACCTTTGAGCTTTCATCCTTTCCTGTTTCTCCTTCTGATTTTGTTCCATCCGATATGGCTGTCTATCTGGATCAGGATGGCGATGGCTTCATCGATCCCGGTGAAGAGATCGTTACCCTGGTCGGCCCGCTGATACCGGGTGAGACCGCATCGCTCGTTCTTTCTGCCCGGCTGCCGCCGGGGCTTACGGGAGGAGAGATAGCGCATATCGATCTTACGGCACGCTCGATGAGTGACACGTCGCTTGTGGACAGCGGGAATATCGCCCGTGTGATAGCCCGGGACGAAGCCAGCGTATCACTGATCATCGAATCGGACCGGGCAGAGGTAATGCCCGGAGAGATCCTGATCTATACCATCCGCTATTCCAACCCGGGGGAACGTGCGGCTACGGATGTGGTGGTAACCGATTTTGTGGATTATTCCGGTATGAGCGATGGAACCGAATTTGTAGCAGGCTCCGTTATCGCTTCGTTCCCGGGCCAGGTCGAGTATTTTGACATAGACGTTTTCGATTGGGTAGAGGTCGCGCCGCCGGCAGAGAGGATCAAAGGTGTCCGTCAATACATCGAGACCCTCACAGCCGGCGCCGACGGCTATCTTTCGTTCGCTGTCCGGATCGATGCCGGCCATGGCACGGGGAGTATCTTCAATACGGCGGCCGCCAGCTACACAGGCGGGGACGCGCAGCCCTACAGTCTCAGTTCGAACGAGATAGAGGTTCACGTAGGTGCTGTAAGCGCGTTGTTGATCGGACCGCGAGGCGACCCGGCAGGCCAGGGAAGCGCCGGTGACCGCGTTGTCCTTACCCTCAGCGGCAGCGATACGACATGCACTTTCTGGCACGAAATCCTCAATGCCGGAAACTACACGGATACGGTGCAGATAATACTCGCCGATTCGACGGCCATTCCAGCCGGCTGGGATGTAGAATTTGTAAATGAGTCCGGGGTGCCGTTTGGGCACTATTCGCCTTTCATCGCGGGTATCGGGGCTTTGAGGCAGGGCGATGCGGTGATCGCAGGCTTGAGAATCCGTTCGACCCCCGAGAGTTTCCGCGCATTCGACGGCAGGGAATTTGAGTTCATCCTGCATGCCCGATCGCTTGTCGACAACCAGTCATGGGACCCTGTGAGCGATGTGCTGGTCAAGGCGGACATTCCTCTCCTCTCGGTCAAGCAGTCGATCAGGGAACCCAACGCGATGACAGGTGACATCCTCAGCTATATCGTTACGATCGAGAATCTTACGGAAGAGACGACTGTAGACAGTATCCTGCTTGTCGAGAGCCTGGCCCCCGGCCTCGGGTTTGCCGGCGGAAGCGATAAGCCACGGATAAGCGGTAACACCCTGCAATGGGATATAGGTACTCTGGGGCCCGGTGAAAAACGACAGGTTATTTACAGGGCAGTGGTCAAGGCCGGGCAGGAACGCGGCGAACTCGTCAGCAGGGCGTGGGTATACGGCATTTCTTCACTTGGTGAAAAGACATCGGACGGCCCGGCGGTCGCGTCGATCAGGATTATCGAAGGTATTTTCTCGCGCAAGGGGATCCTTTTCGGCAGCGTGTTTTTCGATGAAGACGGCAACGGTATCCGCGGCAGGGGAGAAGGAGGGGTCATAGGGGTGTCGGTTTTTCTGGAGAACGGTACGTACGCGGTTACGGATTCAACAGGATTATATTCGATCCCGGGTACGGTGGAAGGAACACATGTACTGAGGATAGATCCAAAGACGCTCCCCGATTCTCTGGAAGCTGGAAAAGCCGGTTACTTCGGGCTCGGGGTAGCTGGAGAATATCTCGTGGAACTTGCTCCATCGGGCAACCGCCGGGTCGATTTTCCCCTTCAGTTTTCTGTTGGAAAACTATCGAGGGATACCTCTGCCGCTATCAGAGGAAAAGCTGCGGTTCCCGCCCGCTCTGGAGATATAAGCAGCGCCGGGGTTGTCAGAATGGAAAGCGGTCCGGGTCAGCCCGGGAAGGGACTTTCGGGGCGGCCCGGCGCTGCCGTCGATAAAACAGACAGAAGTGATTCGATCGGCACGGGAGAGGATGAAAGCGAAACAACTCTATCCGGAGATGAAGATCTCGACGGATACAAAGCTCTTACTATCCCGAGCACGCACTTCGGCCCGGGCAGCGCGATACTCCAGGAGATCCCGATCAGGGAAGTCGCCATGCTCAGTCTCTGGATTATGGAGAATCCCGGGTGGAAGGTCGTGATAACGGGCCATACTGATAATATTCCGATCAATACGATGGAATTTCCATCCAATTTCGAGCTTTCACTCTACCGTGCCCGCTCTGTCTTCCAGCTTCTGAGAATGAATGGTATTCCCGAGAAAAAGATGGATTACACGGGTGTCGGGTCGAGGTTCCCCATAGCGTCTAATAACACGAAAGAAGGAAGATCGCTGAACAGGCGTGTCACGATCAAGATTATCCCTCCGGAGGATTACGCGAGCGGAGATCCGAATCTGCCGGAGGTGCTCAGTATGCCCGATACAACGGAAAAGAAATTTTCGCTGGCCGATGACGCGGGAATCTGTTCCAGGATCGTGATGCCTGAGGAAGGGCATGTTTTTACTCTGCGCGACAAAATAGATATAGAGGTCATTTCTCCGCTTACGGCGAGTGTGGAACTCTATGTGAATAACATCCCGGTAGGAAGGGAGAAACTCGGCCAGAAACGTACCGACACGCGTGCCAACACACTGGGAGTGATTTTCTGCGATGTCAGGATCGATGTCGGGCGAAATGATATCCTCGTTGTCTGCCGCAACCGGGGCGAGAGGAATGTGTGTGTCAGGCATGTATACCTTGTCGGCAATCCTGCCGGTATCGTCGCCGAGAGGGAAGCTGTTTCCGTGCCGGCCGACGGCAAGTCATCGCCGGAGATACTGTTTCTCGTAAATGACAGGAACGGTCTCCCGGTGCGAGACGGGATTTTTGTCACCGTCACAGGGCCAAAAGACCTGCTTGGCGGGCTCGATGTTAATCCGCACCAGTCCGGTACTCAGCTCGCGACGAGGGATGGGAAGATCGAACTTCACCTCCCACCTTCGAGAAATCCGATGCGGGAAAGGATTACCGTAGACCTCAATGGATTAACGAGTATTTGCCGGGTGGCGTACGAATCACCGATGCGCGAATGGTTCCTGTTCGGTTACGGTGAAGCTGCCGCGGGCTACAGTGACCTGACCGGCGCGGGCCCGGTTCGCCGCTCCGGCGAAAAACATTATGATGGATTGTTTGCCGAAGGAAAGATCTCTCTGTACGGCCAGGGGGAGGTTTCGGACGGACACCTGATGACAATTGCAGTCGATACACGCCCATATCGCGAAGACAAACTTCTCGGCAGGATAGAGCCGGAGAAACATTACCCCGTATATGGAGACGCGAGCGATCTGAAATTCAACTCCGCTTCGAGAAGCGGAACTTACCTGAGGCTGGACCACAGGCGCTACAATGCCATGTTCGGAGATTTTCAAACCGATCTGGGCGAAATGGAATTTACAAAATATAACAGGACTTTCAATGGTATAAAGGGGGAGGCGAGATTCAGCCGGACGAATCTGAAATCATTCATCACGAGGACCGATCAGGTTACATACCAGGAAGATATGCCGGCCGATGGAACGAGCGGGTTCTATTTCCTCAAACATTTCCCCCTGATAGAGCACAGCGAAAAGATCCGTGTGGAGATCAGGGACCGATACAGGACGGAAAATATCATACGGGTCGATGACAAGCAATATGGGCGAGATTACGATATCAATTATCTGGATGGGAGCATCCTGTTCAAGGAACCGGTCGCCGCGCATGACGAGAACCTCAATCCTGTCACGATCGTGGTGAGCTATGAGTGCCGCGATTCCGGGGAAGTCAATTTTATCTACGGTGTCAGGTCCTCATTCGAGGTCACGGACAGCCTGCGGGTCGGGGCGACTGTAATCATCGAGGAGGAAGGCGCGGGGAGTTCGTCGATCATGGGGGTAGACCTTTCAGGACATATTTACAGGGGCCTCTCCATAGAGACGGAGTACGCGCGAAGCGACAAGTTTCTGCTCGGTGACGGAGAGGCGTTCAGATTGAAGCTGATGGGGCGTCATGGCTCAAAGATCAAATGGAATACATACTACCGCGATATAGATGCCGGTTTCTTCAACCCGGGATTTACCGGGGGGAAGACGGAGCTTGGAAGCAGGAAGCTCGGCATGGATCTGGGTTGGATGATCAACAGCAGGTACGCGATCGCCACGAAAGCATTCAGCCATTTCTTCAGGGAGAGGAATGAAGAGAAGAAATACTTTGATCTCTGCGGCCTTTACAAGTCGGGCTGGTTGACAGGCAGGGCGGGCCTTGGGGCGGCATCGTACAGCGTTACGGATAGCGGCAGCCATTCAGCCGCAATGATCCTGGGCGCGGTGGGATTCGAAAAAGGCCCGGTAAAAGGCGAATTGCAGTTCGACCAGATCATTGCCGGTGAGGAAGTGGAGGAATACCCGAACAGAATACAGGCCAGTCTCTCCCGCAGGTTCTGGAAGAATATCAGCGGAACACTCAAGCACGAGTACCGCACCGGTACACGCACCGGAACGAGACACCTGACACAACTGGGGTTGGAGTCACGAGTAAGCGAGAACCTCAACCTTTATTCCAGGTACCGGATGGAAGGTGCTATGTCCGGGGAACGCGGCCAGGCTGTTATGGGGCTCAAAAACAGATTCAGGGTGAATGACGCCCTGACATCGACATTTACCGCCGAAAAGCTCGCGACCGTCAGCGGGATGGCAGGCGACGATTATACCGCCTTTTCGACAGGCTGGCTCTATACTCCCGGCAAAAGTCTGTACAAAATCAAGGGTAATTATGAAATCCGTATCGAGTCTGACAGATGCAAGCACCTGGTGGGGCTCGCCGGGCTCAAGAGGCTGAGCAGATGCTGGTCAGGGCTGCTCAAGGGGGACATGTGGTATTCGAACGAGTATGACGGGTTCGACCGTGTCAAGGGAAGCTCTGTGCTGGGGACATCGTTCCGTCCGTTGGAGGCGGGGCCCTTGACGGTATTTTCTCTTATGAAGACGAATTACGAGAAGAACAGCCCGGCTCATCCGGGAGCGGTCGACAAGGACCTTATGATTATGACCGAGGCCGGTTATAAGCTCGGTTCCCTCTGGGAAGTCGAGGGAAAGATAGCCGGGAGATGGGTCCGGAACACCTTCAAGGCATACACGGTCGGCACGTCGAGTTTTCTCTACCAGGCCCAGGTGATCAGGACCTTCCGGGGAGAATGGGATATTTCACTGGCCGCGAGGATTGTCCAGCAGCGCGAAACAGCGACACTTCGCTACGGAGGAGGGCTCGAACTCGGAAAGATAGTGGCAAAGAATATATGGGTGGGGTGCGGGTATGACTTCGGAGGACACAGGGACGCGGATGCCGGGATAAACGATTTCGAAAGAAATGGATTCCATATAGGGATGAAAATGAAGTTCAACGAGAGGATACTGGATTATTTTCATGCCGGGAGGTAGTGACTCGCGGAAGCGGATGTCTGGCCACGGAAGGCCGCTTCCCCGGCAGCAGCAGGAAAGAGACGACAGATGATTTCTTCGAGAAATAGAAATAGTAACTGGACGGCCCGGATAGCCCTGCTTTTTCTGTTGCTGGTGTCAGCTGCCGGTGGGGCGGCGCCAGCCGATGCTGCCGAATTTATAGATAACGGCTCGTTCGAAACGGGAAGTTTTGGAAGCTACTGGGTTCATAACGGGGCTAACAGTTTTGGTGTCACCAACCCGGGATGGGCCGATCACGCGGTGGCCCTGGATATGCCTTTCAGCGGGAATTATTCAGCGCTGCTGGGATTCAAATATACGATACAGCACAAAAACCGGAATGGTTTCATGTATCACGATGTGACAATTCCTGCCGACATTTCCAGTGCCGTCCTTTACTTCAGGTTCCGGCAGCAGGGGTATGATGGCGCTGGTTACGACCCCTTCATAGTGACTGTCAGAAACAGTTCCAGCGCTGTACTGGCCACTATCGTCAACTTTTCATTCTCCGAAGAGGGTACCCAGTTCAAGGACAGTGGATGGATAGATGACGATGGCGTCGGCCCCGCTGGATATGATATGTCCGCGTGGGCGGGCCAGACTGTCCGGGTACATTTCCGGCAGGAAAACACATATGACAATCTTTTCGCGACATGGGCGTTTGTCGATGATGTGTCGCTTGTATGTACAAGGTTTGTCGATCTTGCTGTAGATGGGGACGGTGACGACCGATTCGGCGCCCCCGGAACCGGAAACGGCGGAACATCCATTTTCAGCGGCGAGGCGGGTGAAACGGTGTCCTACCACATCGATATCGAGAACGAAAGTCTCGATGTCGACTCCTACACCTTATCCGTTTTACCCCCCGCCGGCTGGAATATCGTGATCGATTTCAATGGGACCGATTATACTTTTCCGTGGACGACGCCCTCGATACCGGCCGGATCTACGATTACGGCGGAAGTAAGGATAACAATACCGCCCGGCCAGCCTCTTGGTGAATACACAACCGTTCTCGATGCTGTATCTACTTCATTCGGGAACCGTTACGACAGCGCAACTCTGGGGACGAATGTAGTTCCCGCCGATCATCTTGCAGACCTCGCGATAGACTCAAACGGGTTCGGAGTGATAGACGCGTCCGGTGGAGGCGGGATCTCCTACAGGAGCGGCCCGGCCGATACGACACTCGGATTCAGTATCGAATTGATGAACTCGGGAGTTATGTACGATTCGTTCATGATCTGGTTCGAGCCCGCATATCCGCTGACTGCAGTGGTGACAGAGGGAGCGGTTGAACACGCGGGGGCCTTTGTTACGAGCGGGATCAACCCCGGGAGCACAGAGTTGTTTACACTGACAGTGACAGTGCCTCCATCGGTCCCGGGTGGAGACTACGAGACGATAGTCTACGCCAAATCCCTTATCGACACGCTGCGCAAGGACGCGGTTACCGCGGTCGCGAGAGTACTGGCTCCCAAAATCGATATGATCATAGCTTCCAGCGGGAATGATATCATCGATCCCACTTCAGCAGGGCTCGGAGGAAACAGCACTATTTCAGGAGAGAGGGGAAACACGGTATTTTTCCCGCTGATAATTCAGAACGAGGGTGGAGTCGCCGATTCGTTCCGTCTCGACTGGGACTCGCCCGGTGGGGGATGGTCAGCCGTGATCAATGACGGATCGGCCGATCACGCGTTTCCCTGGACGACGTCCGGGTTTGATCCGTTCAGTGAGAGCTGGTACACACTGGCGATAACGATTCCCGGGAATGCTTCGTACAATACGTATGTCTCGATCCTCGATGCGGTGTCGCGGAGTGATGGAAATATCTCCGAAAGCGTTACCGCGGGGATTTCGGTAGCATCGGGTAACGAAACCGACCTGTTGATCGATGGGAATGGAGACGATACGTACGGCTCGATCGGAACAGGCCTTGGAGGAAGTTCGATCATAAACGCCAACCCGGGCGACACGGTCTTTTTCGACATTACGCTGCAGAACCAGGCAGGCGGCAACACATTCGATCTGGAGTGGTCGACCCCGCCTGGATGGGAAGTCCTCATCGGTGATTCCACGTCATCTTTCTCGGGTGTCTCGGCGGGCGACTATATCCTCGAAGTCAGGATTCCGGGGACCTGCACGGGAGGAACCTTCGATGTGATCCTCGACGGGATGAAAACAAACAAGAGATACTATGTTGACAGTGTTACAGGGCGCATACTGGTATCATATCCGCGCATTGTGGACGCGCTTATCGATGGCAGTGGAGACGAAGTTTTCGGCGCCATCGGAACCGGCGCGGGAGGCAGTTCTTCACAGAGTACGATCGGCGGACGAATCATCAACTTTACCATAGAGTTGCAGAATCAGGGGACGGAGCCTGAGAGTTACATCATCGACTGGGCCCCGCTCGCCGGGTGGGTGGCTTTCTTCGATGGGCAGGCCGTGCCGTGCACGACATCCGTTGTCCCTGGTGGAGGTTCTGGATTCCATGTATTTGCTGTGACTATTCCGCTGTCGGCCGCTGAAGGTGATTACTCGTATATAATAGATGTGATATCTGTCGTAGATTCGACGAATACGGAGAGCGTCACAGCTGACATACATATCAATCCACCGCCGCTGGCCGATCTTGTCATAGATGGTGAAGGAGCCTTCGATACGGCTCCCGCCGGTTCGGGAGAAGGCGGCAGGGCTGTTATCTTCGGGGACCCGGGAAGTGTTGTTACGGCATCGCTCGAGATCGTGAACAGGGGCGGTTTCCCCGATTCGTTCCAGATATCATGGCAGGAACCGGTGGGCTGGCCTGCGGGATCTGTGCTTCTTTCAGATGGAGTTAGCGACTTCGTGTCGCCACACGTTACATCGCTTATAGGCCCCGGCAACGCGCTGACATTTACAGTAAGGGTAGCTGTACCTGCCGGGGCACTGCTCAGGACAGCACTCATAATCGATGGCTTCGCGATGTCGATGGATATCGAGGACAGTGTGCTGCTCGAGGTTGTAACGGCCGCGTTCATAGCGGGAAGGGTCTTTAACGACAGTGACCATGATGGAGTGTTCGATACGGGCGAGGCTGGCTTGAGTGGCGTGTCTATCACGCTGACCGATCCTGTAATACCGTTTGCCACATCGACAAACGGCGGGGGAAAATATCTCTTTATGATTCCGGCGGGGGTTCTCAGGAATGTAATGGAGCTTACGCCCGGCGGCATGGTAAGCATCAGCCCCGATACTGTTTCGACCGGGATGACAAGCGCTGGTGATACAATCCATATCGATTTCGCGGATGTCCCGGTCTCGTCGATAGCTCCCGAGGGGAGCGCCAGCGGCCCGGCTGGAGGATTTATCGAACTGTCTCATACTATAACCGCCGGAACGGCCGGGCAGGCTTCCGTAAGCGCCGCTCTTTCCGCTGGTTGGGTTGATGTGTGGTACCGTGACGTGAATGGCGACGGCAGGCTGGATGGTTCCGATACAAGGCTCACTTCCGCCGATCTCGATCTTGATCCCGATGTTCCCGGACGCGATTTTGTGCCTGTGATCATGAGGGTTTTCGTTCCGTCTCATGTGGCCGCAGGAACGATTGGATCGGCTGTTGTCACCCTGATGCAGACGCTTGGCGGAACGGCGATTGTGACATCCTCCCTGGTGACGGACAATCTTGTTGTTCTTGCGACAGCGAGCGGTGTGCTGCGCCTGGTCAAGGATGTCGATCTCGAGCAGGCCAGGCCCGGTGATATTGTCACATATACGATAGTCTTCACCAATCCCGGTGCCGAGGGTGTCAGGGAGATAGAGATCATAGATCCTGTTTCCCCTGCCGTCGAGCTGGTCACAGATGCTTTCGGGCCCGGTAATGACGTCGAATGGGTCAGAAGCGGTGTGAGTATCTACCTTACAGCCGATCCCGCGGACGCCGACGAGTTGATGTACGACGCGTCGGACGGGGCTCTGAGGTTGGTTCTTTCCAGGCAGGCGCCCTTCATTCTGGGTAGTGGTGAAGAGGGGGCTATCATCTACAGGGTGAGGATCAGGTGAGCGGCCGGTAAATACGAATTCCGGTGCCTCCCCCCCCGGGGGTATTTCCAGCCAGTATCTCATTATATATCACCGCGCGCGGTTCCCGGGCGAAATCCCGGTTTCCCCCCATTTTTTTATAGACATCGAGGCCATTTAGGTTTATAATCATTCCAAGTTGGTGAGTTGTTCATGCTTATGGAGATACGGCAGCTGTATATTCAGGCAACAACTTGAGGGCAACAACATATTTCTATTGTGCATGGCCATTTATCAGGGCAGGCTGGTTCCCGCTGGCCGGGTGGTAGTGTTGCGGTTATCCGGGTTGCCTGGTTTCTGGATACGGGTTGAGGGTGCAGCGCCTGTGTTTTTGTTTTTTTTTGGGTTGTCTGGTAATAAAGGCTGGTAGATCGGGTATATAAGGTATAAACGAAGGGTTTTCTGGTGAAAGGAAACGGAAAAGCAGGGTATTTTCAGTCGTCTGGCCCCGTAATAACGGGGATTTTTTGTGTCTTTCTCGTTCTGCTGCTGTTCTTCCCATCGACCGCGGATGCGGAAAAGAAGGGAAGGCTGGCAGGTATGGTGGTCGACCTGATCACGGGAAACCCTATTCCCGACGCTCTTATCGCGATCCAGGGGACGACTACAAGTACCCTTACCAACAAAAAGGGAAAATTCCATTTTGACCTGCCTCCGGGCAAGGTCAGTATCTCCGTCTTGTGCGCCGAATATTTTACCACCAATTATCAGGATATCGATATCTTCGACGGAAGGATCACACCCCTGTTGTGCGAGATGGTCTGTGGAACCCCCGAACAGAATCTGTTCTTTTCGATCGGCGGGATCACAGTGCTCGATCAGCTGGAGCTGTTGCCGGAAGTGACCGAGACGAGTCATAAGATCACAAGCGCGGAGATCGAGCATCATCTGGCGACCAACCTCGGTGATATCCTCGATATGATACCGGGTATAGAAAGAACGGCCCCGCCCGGGCTCGCGCAGAAAAACCAGGTTGCCCTGAGGGGCGTGGGAGATGTGGCTACCAGTAACAAGGGCCTCGCCCTGCTTGGCACAAAGGTGCTTATAGATGACATCGCCATCTCCAATAACGCAAACCTTCAACGCGGGACGGGCACCTCATACGGAGGACTCGACGGGACAACTACAACGGCAGGAAGCGGGATAGACCTCAGGACTATTCCCGCTGACAATATCGAGAGCGTGACCGTGATAACCGGTGTGCCATCTGCTGAATATGGCGACTTTACCTCCGGCCTGGTCATGGTCAAAACGAAGTCAGGCAGACAGCCCACGAGATTCAAGATCAAGGCGAATCCCGACACGAAAGAAGCAAATATCAATGGCGGATACATAGTGAGGGGTACGGAGATCTCGTTCAATGCCAATGGTGCCTACAGTGAGAGGGATATCAGGCGTGAAGGTGACGAATATATCAGGTACAACGGGCAGATCACTATCCGCAACAATTTCCTGGACAAGAGGCTGAAGGTTCTCAACAAGTTTTACTACACAGGTATATTTGACGAGATCGATGTTGACACGGATGATCCTCTTTCGATCAAACAAAGCAACAAGGACAAGACGTACCTGTATGGACAGACGGTAACATACAAGCCGACCAGGGATATCAGGATTCAATGGAGGGCGAATGTCAGGTACACGAAAAGGGACAGCTACAGCCAGAAGTTCACCGGGGCCGACACGAGGGTCCTGACCGATGAGATGGAAGATGGCACATATCCGGGAGTCTTCGGAGCCGGCGGCTACCTTTGGAAGATATGGACCAAGGGCGAGGAGTGGAACATTGGAGGCAAACTTAATCTGCGCTATGACTTTGGCCTTTTAAATCTCAACCATTCCGCGCTGGTCGGAGGGCAGTACACATTCGATGATAACATAGGCAGGGGCAAGATATTCGACCCGCTTTTCCCGCCGTACGGGGATACCGGGCGCCGGCCGCTTTCCTACGACGCGGTTCCCGCCCTTCATACGGCCAGCCTGTACCTCGAGGATAATATCAAGGGTTCTTTTCGATTCCGGCCCTGGTCGCTGAACGTCGGGTTCAGGTACGAGATGTATACACCCCAGAAACTGGATCTGGGGGGAATATTCAATGACGATGGTGTGGTCACGTCGAGGAATGGAACATACCTGAACCCCAGGATAAGGTTCAAGTACGAACTGTTCGATGACACGCAGATCCGTTTGAGTTGGGGCAAGAGTTCCAAGATGGCTCCGATGACCAGGATTTTCCAGGGACCGATGTATATTGATATCATCGAGGAAAACGTGACTCTACCCGATTCGATGCCCCTGATCGCCGTACATGTCTTCAATTATGACAATTCAGGGCTTATGGGATATCAGAACGAGAAGATGGAAGCTTCTCTTGACAAGAAGTTCGGTCCGCTCGGTGTGATCTTTACCGGCTACTATACCCATTCATCGGAGATGCCGAGGACTATCAATACTCCTATAGTTTACTACCGTTACAGGTGGGAGGATTATCCCGATCCCGCGAGCAGGACACCTATTGATACGATATATACCACCCCGGGCTCGAAGTACGGCCACTACAATGGTGTTGGATGGTACAAGAACTACGGGCTCGAATTCCAGCTTATTACAAAAAGGATAGAGAAGCTGTCGACCGTTTTCAGGGTAACCGGTTCGTACTACAAATCCTTTTCCGGGGCTGAAGGCACCTATATGTCGTCGCCCCAGCCGAATTCAATACTCGGAAGGACGATCTTCCCGATCTACCATTATTCGGAACAATGGAGACAGAAAATGATCGTCAACTACAATGCCGACTGGTTCATAAAGAAACTCGGGATGTGGGTGACTTTTTCTGTGCAACAGACACTGTTCGAAGCCAAGGTGAATCTTGTTGATCCGATCAGTTCTGCCGAAGGATATTATGACCCGACAGATGGAAGGACTGTATATATAACACCAACCGAGTCGACTGATCTCGGGCTGGACCGTACTTTCGATGATTTTGACCTGCGAGAACGAAGAAAACCAAATGACAGGTTGCTGTTTAACATAAACATTTCCAAATCGCTTGGAAGAAGTTCGGAAGTCTCGATATTTGTTCATAATGTTATGGATGACCCGGCCTATTTTCTCAATGATTACGGGAACTGGGAAAAACGAAATCACGAGATATTCTACGGCATCGAGTTCAGCACGATCATCGATAATCTGTTCAACAGGGCATTCGGCGACAGAGGAGGTATCGAATGAAAAAACTGGTAACCATACTGGTCGGCGGTATGATCCTTGTCGTGTCCTGCTCTATAGAGAAGCCAGTGTTTCCGGACGGCGACGGGATCCTTAAGGTGACAGTCATAGACACTACCGGAACTTATCCGGGGGCGGAACAGGGAGGGTTCTTCGTTATCAGCGATGCTGTTGTCAGCATACAGAGCAGAAGCCATGTATATACCGACCAGAATGTATCTGACATGGAAGGCATGGCAGGCTTCTCGGAATTGCCGGCTGGAAAATATTCTATATTTGCAAGGAAAGAAACTGTTGCAGGTGCCCAGAAAAAGGTATTTACCGGTTATATTGATATCGAGATTACGGGAACCGAAGAAATCGGCGATACATTGTATGTCTCGGCTGTAACAATCAACGCCCTTATGATAAATGAGATAATGTACAATGGGTCCGATGCCTCGAAGTTCTATTTCTACGACCAGTTTGTAGAGATTTACAATTCGTCGGTTGATACCCTGTACCTCGATGGCTGCATCCTGACGAGGAATTATGGGAATGCTTTTATCGAACCCGGGATCGAGGATATAGATTTTGTCAGGGCCTTATATGCTTTCCAGTTTCCGGGAACACCTGTCACGGGCACTGAATACCCGATCTATCCCGGACAATATGTTGTTATAGCGGCCGATGCGATCGATCACTCGGTCTGGGCGGATAACGCCGTCGATCTTTCCGGCGCGGACTGGGAATTCTTTAATCCGCTTGGAAACGATTATGATGTCCCCGGTATTCCTAACCTTGTCAGTATACATCCGACCAACCGGAATGATTTTATGATTTCGCTCGTGCACAACGGAGTCGTCCTTACTACAGGCGAGGAGTATTCGTTTGAGGAATACTCGCAGAGCTCGGGAACCGTATCGATAAGAATCAATCTCCCCCTGTATACCGTAATAGATGGTGTTGAGTACTCGACAAACCCGGAAAAGAGGAAAGAACTTACGTTGAGAGTCGATGCGGGGTTCGCCGGCATTGGCAACCCGAAATACGGCGGGATTTCGGTCGAGCGCTGGGAGATAGGATTCGATACGAATAACTCGACATTTGATTTTGTCAATATTATACCAACACCCGGCTGGTCCCATGTAGACCAGTAGGGCAGGAAAAAAAGGGAGGTAGTACAGTGAGAAGGATATCTGCGGCAGTCTGTTTTGTTCTCTGCTCGGTGATTCTGGCCGGATGCGGCAAAGAATATCCCCAGCGGCCCGACGGTGCAAATGTTCTTACTGTTTTTGCCGTCGATACTTCCGGTGTTTCGGGAGAAGGCTGGAAAACGCTTTCTGAAGCTACGGTAAGAATCAGCACCACCGACTTTTTTTTCCTGGAGGAGTATGTCACTGGTGATGAAGGGTGTGTAACGGTGAGTAGCCTGCCCGCCGCAACCTACAATATTTCCGCGGAAAAGATCGATACGGTAGAGAATTTTATGATAATCGGCCAGAAATCCTTATCGATGCTTTACGAGCCCTCCCTGGTCGATACGGTTTTTATGGCCTACCAGCAGTTATCGCCTCTGACGATAAACGAGATATACTACTGTGGCTGCCGGGCTTCGTCTTTCTATTACGCGGATCAATTTATAGAGTTGTACAACTCCTCTTCCGAAACCATTTACCTCGACGGATACCTGGTATGCAGGGGCACACAGATTTCCGAGGTCATCGATTTTGAAGCGGAGGATTACGCTCTTGCCTATTATGTCTTCGACTTTCCTGGTGTCAGGGGTGTCACACAGGACTGTCCGATCGAACCGGGACAGCATCTCGTTCTTGCCTGCGATGCCCTCGATCACTCGCGCTGGTATGATACATGTGTCGATATGACAATAGCGGACTGGGAATTTTTCAACGCGCTTGGAGGCGACTATGACAACCTGCAAGTTCCAAACCTCGGTCCCGTAATGAATCTTAACAGTGATTTCAGGCTTAATCTGGCTCATACGTCGATATGGATAGCGACAGGGGAAGAATGGGAGTTCGCCATGCACTTCGACGGGTCTAAAATGAAAGAATATATCCATATACCGTTGTGGACGATTATGGATGCAGTGGAGTATTCGAGCAATCCGGAGTCGCCGAGATATATGACGGTGCGCCTGGATGCCGGTTTTGCGGGGATCGGTATGACAAAGTACAGTGCCCGTTCGGTGCAGCGTCGTTTCCCGGGACTGGATTCGAACAACAGTACTTTCGATTTTGTAATTGAGGATACCCCGACGCCCGGGTACCAGTAAAATGAATTTTCTGGAGGATAATGTGAGGAGATATTTCGGAAAATCAGGTAGAGGCCTGCTCCTGGTCCTTTTGCTGACAACGGCGTTCCTGATATCGGGCCGGGATGCAAGAAGTGATCAGTTAAGGGTATCCGCGCTGGCAAATGCGGGGCTTGCTGTCGAAGACAGGGATAACCAGATTAACCCGTTCGATTTTGGCAGGAACCCCGCGTGGCTGTTTCTTGACTTCGAACAACCATATATCAGGTTTATAGCCAGTTTTGATGAGATTCATGGCGGTCTCAAGCGCGAATACGATCCTCGCCTGGCCAACGACCTGTTCGTTGGTTTTTCCGGGATAAAATCACTTGGAAGCCGGCAGGTTGCAGCCGGCTATATAGATTACCAGCGGGTGGGGCAGCGCCAGGTATACCACAGCCTGGAAAGCGATCAGTATAACGATCCATTCTACCTTACCGACCTCACGACCGGAAATTTTCAATATACCGGGATTCGCACAAATGTCGACTACTCTTTCAGGATCAGGGAAGATCTTTATGTCGGAGGCGGTTTCGACTACAACATCAACACGGGGCTGAAGAGTGTGTATACCCGTCCGGAGATCATCCATAACTATTTCCGCGGCGCTCTTGGCGTGACATGGGAAGCAAAAAAGGGGTTTGTCCTCGGCCTGATATACCGTCCGACGAGGCGGCTGAACAAGACAAAATTTGTCAGGACCGATGCGGGCTACGATAATATCATTTACAGCTACGCAGGGGATGGCATCTACGAGATCAGAACGATAAGCGGGTATACGGTCAATGAGCTCCTTCACGGGCATGAAGGGACTCTGCAGATGTTCTATATGACGGATGAACTCAGCGCGGCCCTGACAACTACATACGGGAAAAGAGATACCGATATCCGCTATAGCGCAACGAAGCGGATCAAGGAAGGTTACTGGGAGGAAGAGCTGATAGATATCCGGATGATATCCAGATACAAACTGGCTGGAAAGAGGCTGTCGATTGGAATCAGCGGCAGTTTCACGGATAACGATGGCTGGGGAGTACGGCCTGCTTTTGATGAGGTTCTTCTGTATGACAACCCGTACCGCTGCCTGTCGGGCGGGGCAGGAGTGTCGTACCTGTTCATGCCGCTCGATATCATGGTCGCTGCCGAGTATATCGCCAGGAAATATGATATAAAGGTCTATGATTACGGCGCCAGCCTGTTCAGGGAATCGGGCGTCGTGACGAATATCGGGCGTATAGCCATAGAGAAGAATATTCTGAACGTCTATTCGTTCAGATTTGGATTCGAACTGACTGACTATCCTGTGGACCGCTGGCTCAAGCTTCCTCAGAATATCGACAGGTACAGGTTCACAGGCGGGGCAGGATATTACATGAGCGGCTGGGAGATCGATCTGCATCTCCAGTACAGCCGTGGCGTCAAAGAAGGCTTTGATGAAGAAAGGGAGGAACTTGCTGCCGTCGTGTGGTTTACAAGAAAGATAGGCCGGTAGGGAGGATCTGGCGTAAACAGGATACAGAAATATTTGGGAGAATGTAAGAGTGGATCGTGCACGCAACACGAAAAACCATATGGCAGAAATGACCTGATTAGTAAATGTGTCCGGAAAGGTTTTCTATTAACTGCAGGAAGGGGGGTTTTGATTATTAAAGGTTACTAAATTTCCCTGTAATTTTGGGTATTTGATACAGCAGTAGGAGGTGGCTTAGATGAACAAAACAATAAGCTGTTGTATCGCACTTGTCTTTCTCCTTGCCGGGCCCGCCAGCGCCCAGTGGACATTCGAGTATCAGATGGAGATCGACACTGATTTTGAAGGGGTAAGCTGTCCGACGGCAAATGTCGGGTACGCAGTCGGTAGCGGCGGCGAGGTCTACAAGACGACCGATGCGGGAGCTACATGGGTGCAGCAGGCTACACCCGTTACCGACTCGTTCTTCGGTGTTTTCTTTACAAGCGCGACACATGGATTTGCAGTCGGTGATAATGGAGTTATCTGTTCTACCATCGATGGTGGAACAACCTGGCTCGAGCATGCGCAGAGCAAGATCCTGAGCACGACAGACTACAACGTGGTCTTTTTCACAGGTACTACGGGATGGCTGGGCAACGACGATAATAATCTGTATACATCTGCAGATAACGGAGTTACCTGGACACTCGTAGCGGGATTTGCTGATGATGTCAATGGGGTCGCTTTCGCGAACTCCCTTACCGGGTATGTTGCCCTTGACGGCGCGGGTATTCACTACACGACCGACGGAGGCGTGACATGGAACGCGGCTTCGGTCAATCTGGGCCCGTTTCCCTATTCGAGAAGCGATCTCGAGTGGATCATGGCTGTCAACGACACGGTCGGCATAGTGACCGGTTGGGGCTCGTTTGTCGGCGCCCAGCCCACGATCATTGCCTCTACCCGGGACGGAGGCGCGACCTGGAACAGTAAAACGGACTATCACTGGGGTACCCATGGATACGGTTGGTGCTCGACGAAGTTCGATAACGAAGAAATAATGTTAAGCGGTGGTTCAGGCGGTTCCGCGGGCTTCCTGCTGCACAGCACTGACGAGGGATGGAACTGGGACAGTTCAACACCCTTCACAGGTGAAGATATCAACAGCATCGGCGTTTTTCCGAGTACGGATATAGTCGTGGCTGTCGGAAATGAAGGTATGATTGCTGTATCGAACGACAGGGGCTATACCTGGACTTCGAAGTTCGAAGCGGGATACGGTTTCGGCGGCTATTACGACCTGGAGAATCACGGATCATCCATCATAGCTGCCGGTGATAATGCAGCTTACGGTTATCTGCCGGATGGCGGCGCCATGTCCTGGATAGTTGCCGGTTCCAATGTCTTCGCGCCTGATATATACGACGTGCAGGTAGTTCCCGGGGTTGATGATGGCAGTTATACCGTGTATACCTGCGGAGCCTACGGTTCTGTCTACAAGTCGACTGACGGAGGACAGACGTGGGCCCAGCTTAATCATTCCTTTGCCACGACAGATGCCATGCGCGGCATGCACTGGTTCGATGTCGATAATGGTGTCATCGTCGGGGAACGTGCAAGCGATGATATTATCTGGGTTACCAGCAATGGTGGAGCGTCTTTCACCGAGATCTGGTATGATGTTCTGGACCAGCAGTTCAATGCTGTATCGTTTGCTCGTGATGATCAATCTGTCGGTGTGGTGGTCGGTGACAACATAGGTTGCTACTACACTGCAGATGGCGGAGTGAACTGGACAGCGTCTGTAATGACAGGATTCCCGAGCGCCACGGCAGACATCGAGGATGTCTTTATGACAACCGCAACCGATGGATGGATCGTAGGAGATGCAGGAATGCTTGCGAATACGACCGATGGCGGCGTCAACTGGAATTATATTACGGCGTTTACGACAGTCAAGCTCAGCGACGTGTACTTCGATCATCCCGAGCTCGGATGGATCAGCGGTGATGACGGCAGGGTTTTTCGTACCGATGACGGTGGAGCGACCTGGGTCGATATCAACGCCACACTCGAGTTAGGGACCCGTGACGGAGATTGCGTCATTTTCAATGGAGCTAACGGCAAACTCTGGCTCGGCGGCGATTATTTCGATCTGCTGTCTAACAACGATCCGCTTGTAACGGATACTGATCCAATCAGCCTGCCGTTCACGTTGCGCCAGAACTATCCCAACCCGTTCAATCCTTCCACTATTATCAGATTCAATCTCAGCAGAGATGGGTTTGTTTCCCTGAACGTCTATGATGTTTCAGGAAGAATGATAGCGAAGGTACTTAACAGGGAAATGGACGCGGGAGAACATTCCGTAGGTTTCAACGCCAACGGTCTTTCTTCGGGAGTCTATTTCTACAAGCTGAAAACAGCTGATGAAGAGCAGACAAAAAAGATGATTCTGCTCAGATAGTTTTGGTCAAAAAAGGGGGTGGGGGGATGGCGATCATGCCCCTCTCCCCCCCCTTTCCTGTTTTTTCATTATAATGATGGGCTTCGGGAACGACGGGAAGAACATATGTGCCAGACACCAGCTCTATTCGTTGCAACCCATCCCGGGAGATAGTATATTTCGCTTCGAGTGGCTTCGAAACGCGATTAACGGTGTGGTTCTATCTGAGCCAGACAAGAGGAGGAGTGCAGCGGAATGAGAAACAAGATCCTGATAATAACACTTGTGGCAGTAGTTTTTGCTATGACGGTCCCGGAACCGGCATCCGGAGATGCAGGTTTGGGTGAACCTGTCAGGCTGATGAGAATGCCGGATATCAGCAACGGCAGAATAGTATTCAACTACCAGGGAGATCTGTGGCTCGTTCCGGAAGAAGGCGGTATTGCCAGACGGCTTACTGTTCACCCGGGTGTGGAGAGCTACGCAAAGTTTTCTCCCGACGGAAAAAACATCGCTTTTTCAGGCAGCTATAACGAGAGAAGCAGTGCGCTTTTCGTTATACCCTCAGAAGGTGGAAAACCAAAGCAGATGACCTGGCATTCGAACAGTGCGTTACCGGTGGAATGGACCCGGGATGGAAAGAATATAGTTTTCCGCTCTTCCAGGGATTCGTATGTCCGTTTCTTCAAGCAATTGTATTCGGTGCCGCTCGACGGCGGCCTGCCCGTCGATATGGGAGTGGGCAAAGCGAGCTTCTGCAGTTTTTCGCCGGATGGCAGGATGATAGCTTTCAACAGGCACCCCGGCAGGTGGTGGTGGTGGAAAAGATACAAGGGCAGCCAGAACCTGGATGTCTGGACATATGACCTGGAGAAAGAGAAATACAGGCAGCTGACCAGTTACGACGGCAACGATATGTGGCCGATGTGGTCGGGAGAGAGGATCTTCTTTGTTTCCGATCGTGATACCGGTATCAAAAATATTTATTCATACGATCTGGGAACCGAAAAAATCAGACAAGTCACCAGCTTCAGCGGAAAGGGAGTTACATGGCCGTCGATAAGTTCCGATGGCACAAAGATTGTCTTCGAGCGGGAAGCCAGGCTTTATGTTCTGAATACGGATAACGATGAGGTCAAAGAAGTAGTGGTATACGTGCTTTCCGATGACCGTGTCAATATGATCAGCTATATCAAGCCGCTTGACTACCTGAGCGGGTTCGACATATCGCCTACAGGAAAGAGACTGGTTATCTGCGCGAGGGGAGAGATATTTACAGCTCCGGCAAAACACGGAGATGTCAGAAACCTCACGAATTCTTCGGGTGCTCGCGACAACTATCCATCCTGGTCGCCGGACGGGAAATGGATCGCGTATGTATCGGACAGGACCGGAGATGACGAGATCTACCTTGCTCATCAAATGGGCAAAGAACCTGAAAAGCGTCTTACCGACACCGGTCATTTCAAGAAAAACATTCTATGGGGGCCTGAAAGTAAAAGGCTGCTTTATTCGACAGAGGCAAACGAGCTTTTCATGCTTGATGTCGATGGGGGCAAACCTTTTCTTGTTGTGAAAAATGAACATGAGGATATCGCTACATATAACTGGTCGCCGGACGGGAAGTGGATAGCTTACGATTTTGCCCAGCGCAACAGGGCAAGGGATATCTACTTCTATAATATCAAAAATAAAGAACACCATCAGGTGACAAAAAATCTGGCGGATGATACCGAGCCGTATTTCACGCCGGACGGAAAATACCTTCTTTTTATCTCTGAAAGGCGTGTAGGGGCAAAATCTCTGTGCAGACTCAGCCTTTTGCCAGAGGAGAAGCACCCGTTTATTCATAAGGATGATGAAGAGGGAATCGACGGTGAAGACGCTGATGATGATAACGATGATGCCGAGGATGAAGATAACGGTAAAAAGGACAAAAAAAGCAAAAAGGGCAAAAAGAAAAAAGAGAAGGTAAAGGTCAAGATCGATTTCGCCGGGATCGAGGATCGTGCCTGGCGCGTGGGAAGGATCGGTGGCAGAGGGCTGCACAATATCCAGGCGACAGAAAAATATTATTACTATCTCACTACATCCAAGAAAAGAGTGATGTTCAGGCGCGTGTATGATCTCCATGCTTATGATGTCAAGAAGATGGAAAGCAAACTGATTGCCTCGGCAATCGGCACTTATGGCATTTCGGCCAACAAGGAAAAGATCGGCATCTTCGACGGAACCGATTTTGAGATCATCAAGGTAGGTTCAAAAAAATCCAGTGCCAAGAGTAAAACGGCTACTGACGCCAAGAAAGACAACGGCAAGCTCAACATCAAGCGAAAAGTCGGTATGGAGCTGGATCGCAAAGCCGAATGGAAACAGATAATGCGCGAGGGCTGGAGGGTTGTAAAATATCACTTCTATGATTCCAATTTTCATGGTGTGAACTGGGACGAGATCGGGGATTATTACGAAAGCCTGCTTCCCTGGGTACGGACCCGTCGTGAACTCAATATCCTTATGACGGAGATGGTCGGCGAGCTCAATGCTTCGCACCAGGGCGCGTCAGGCGGAGATGGCCCGTCCGTTCCCAGAAAGACGTTGGGATTCCTGGGGGCAAAGGTTGCTCTCGATGAAAAAAGCGGCTACGCCCGCATCGAGAAAATTTTCAAGGGGAACAACTTCTCCTCCAAATTGAGATCACCGCTTGACGCGGATTATATCAAGATCAAAAACGGTGATTATCTCCTGGCGGTAGAAGGTCATGAACTTGAACCGGGAGAGAATTTCTACAAATATCTTGTCGGAAAGACAAAAAACAAGATATCTGTTGTTACCAACGACAAACCCTCTTTGAAAGGCGCTGTCGAGACAGTCTTCAAACCGGTAGCACAGGACATCAGTCTTCGTTACAAAGACTGGGTTATCGGCAGTACAGGGTATGTAGATGAGAAAAGCAGCGGCCGGATCGGATATATGCACCTGAAGGATATGAGTTCGGCAGGGTGGGTAGAATTCCGGGAGCAGTTCGAGAAATACCGCTACAAGGAAGCTATAATCATAGACGTGCGGTATAACGGTGGAGGGTACATAGACTCGAAAGTGATAGACCTGCTCGAAAGAAGGCCATATCACGTCCAGCGATCGAGAGGTGAGTCGGTCATCAACAGGCCGGAGGACGTATTCACGGGAGAGGTTGTTGTTCTTATCAATGAGTACTCTTATTCTGACGCCGAGGTATTCCCCAGCGCGGTGAAAGAGCGTGGGCTTGGAACACTGATCGGCGTTCCCACGCTGGGCTTCGTAATAGCGGTGATGCCGCATGATCTGGTAGATAAAGGTACCATCCGCAAGACGTTTATCGGAATATGGGAAAAGGATGATGGTGCCCAGCTCGAGAGCAGGGGAGCCATACCCGACATACATGTCGAAAGCACTCCGGAGATGGAGAAAGCCGGGCGGGACGTTCAACTCGAAAAGGCGATGGAATTCCTTCTCGGGAAGATCGGCGATACGCCCAGAGATTTCGATGTAGATGTTAAAATAGACGAGAGGTAGGGCGCGAGAGGCCCGTGAACCTTTTTGGCAGGCAAGAGAATGGCCGGCTGCCCTTTCTGCAGGCAGCCGGTTGTTTTTATGGTGGATTGGCCTTCAAACCGGTGATTGGGCCGGTGATTGGGCGGTCGCCGTCAGTATTCAAACACTGTTTAGCACATCCCTGAAGTTCTCGATCACGTATTCGATCTCTTCGCTGGTAAGCTTCGGATAGAACGGGATCGTCAGGGTTCGTGAACCGATATCCTCCGCGACAGGGAAGATTCCCGGCTTGTAGGCGAACCTCTCCCGGTAGTAGGTCATCAGGTGGAGAGGATAGAAATTGATCGACATCCCGATGCCGCGGCGCTGCATCTCTGTCATTATCAGGTCGCGTTTCCCCGGATCTACAAGAAGTGTAATGATATGACAGGCATGAGTTGCTTCGGGCCTGATGTCATGAAGCTCGACACCCTTCATATGCGAGAAAGCGTCATGATATATCCTGTATATTTCTCTGCGTCTTTCAAACAGCGAATCCAGTTTTTTCATCTGCTCTACAAGGATGGCCGCGTGGATGTTATCCATATTGTATTTCCAGCCGAGTATTTTAACATCGTACTGCTCGAAGTGGCCGGTGTAGCGTTCCATCGCGTTTCTGTCAAACCCATGGAGGCGAAGCTGCCTGAGCAGTTCGTATTTTTCCTCATCCTTCACCGATATTGCTCCACCCTCGCCTGAGGTGATACTTTTGGTGACGTAGAAACTGAAGCAGGCGTAATCCGCGTAGTGGCCGGGTTTTTTTCCTTTCCATTCGGCTTCAAGCGAATGCGCGGCATCCGCTACAATGATGAGGCTGTGCCTGTCGGCGATATTTCTTATCGCCTCCATATCACACATCTGGCCGTACAGATGAACCGGAAGAATGCACCGGGTGCGTTCTGTAACGGCTTTTTCGACCGCTGCCGGATCGATGTTGCCGGTGGAGGGATCTACATCCACCAGCACCGGCGTAGCGCCCGTCATCAGGATAGCATTGACCGAGCCTATAAATGTCAGCGGGGTTGTGATCACTTCATCGCCCTGGCCGATACCCTCGGCAAGCAGGCATAACTGCATGGCGGCGGTACAGCTGGTAACAGCAACTGTATAGGGGAGGTCGAGGTAATCGGCCAGGTTCCCTTCGAACTTCGAGACCTCGTCTCCAGTTGTAAGGAAAAGTGATTTGAAGACCTTGTTGACTCGTTCCATTTCTTCATTCCCAATATTGTGTCTGAAGAATTCGACTTTTCTCAATCTTTCTTCTCCTTGTATGGGTCGACATGCACCAGCACTTTTTCGACTTGGGAGTGGCGGGCAGTGATGGCGTCCACGACCTTGTCCACGATCCTGTGGGATTCGATCACGGTCATGTCCGGGTCGACCTGTATATGAATCTCCATCCTGATTCTGTCCGCGTAATACCTGGCCATGAGGTCATGGCATCCGAGCACTCCGGGAACCTTGCGTGTTATTTCAAGCACGTTTTCGACAAACTCCCGGGAGGGAGAAGTGTCGATGATCTTGTTTACAGCGCTTTTTATTATATCATAAGCTACCTTGATAATAAAGAATGAGACAAACAGGGCGGCATAGGAATCCAGCACCCGAAGCGAGGGGTTGTAGACGGCGAGGGATACCCCGGCAAGGGTCACTATCGATGACAGCGCGTCGGAACGGTGGTGCCAGGCATTTGCGACCAGCGCTTCACTGCCCGCGTTTTTGCCTATGCGGACCGTTACATGATACAGTACTTCCTTGAAAGCGACTGAAAGCGCGGCGATTATTATCGTAAAGCGATGGGGGGTGGAGATCTCTCCCCTGTAGATCGCGGTTGCGGCTCCAGTACCGATCCCGAAAGCCGCGAGAAGGAGGATCGTTCCGACAAATAATGTGGCAACAGTTTCTATCTTGCCGTGGCCGTATGGATGTTCCCTGTCACTTTCTTTTCTCAGAAAGTGCAGCCCGACAAGGACAATAAAATCCGAGATAAAGTCAGATATCGAGTGTATACCATCAGCCAGCAATGCCCGGCTGTGCCCCGCTATTCCACCGAAGATCTTCAGGTAAATCAGTATCGCGTTGACGCCGATACCGGCCCAGGTAATCCTCCTGCCGGCTTCGATTCCGTAGATATGGTGATCGTGTCCGCCCATATGCTCCTCATCAGACACAGGGCTACCCGCTGTGGGAGGTCCTGATGTTGCGTTCGATTACCCGTTTTGCCGCGTTTTAGCGCAAATAGATGATTT
Source organism: uncultured bacterium (assembly GCA_965370495.1). GTDB lineage: Bacteria > Krumholzibacteriota > Krumholzibacteriia > Krumholzibacteriales > Krumholzibacteriaceae > Krumholzibacterium. The sequence goes on along the minus strand of CBDUUV010000003.1, from coordinate 1,854 downwards.
TTCGCGTCTGCCGGAATTTCCCGGCCTTTATCCTGCAGAAATAGACACCGGACGTAACTCCGCGGCCGGCATTGTCTTTGCCATCCCATGCAGTATAATGTCTGCCGGGGCCGCGTTCTTTCCTGCCAAGAGTCCGGATCATGCGTCCGGCCGGATCATAGATGCTGATTTCGACACCGCATTTTTCCGAAAGAGTATACACTATGGTCGTGTTGCCGTTAAATGGATTCGGATAGTTCTGCTCCAGGGCATTTACAAATACCGGTAGAACCGGTTCATCTTCTTCATCCGCGACACCGGTAGGGTCAATGACGGAAAAGAAAGCGTTGCTTGTATCCTCTCCCTCGTTAAGAGCGGCGTCAAAAGCTACGATCCTGATAAGGCAGGAATCGGAAACGACAGAGTGCACGATCCATATATAACTCGAATCGTTCGGCTCGCTGCCGGCGAGAAGCATATATTCTGATCCCCCGTTTTCAGAGAACCAGACGCAGACCGAATCAACGCCGATATTGTCGGTAGCGATCCACCTGATAGTTACAGTATCTCCTGTTTCGATGTATTCTTCACCGTCAGGGTAGACTACGGTTACTGCCGGGTCGATAATGTCTGTTCCCGATACACAGGCTCCAGCCTGGACGGAATAGCCACCCGCATACCCGGAAAAATTGACTGCTGAAATATAATAATACACGCAGCCGGAGACCGGATAATCATCATAGGAAGTCACATCGCCAGCGATTGTTCCCAGAAAGTTGGATTCATCGGGAAGGAATCCATCCAGTGCAGCGGTGTATATCGCGTAGAAATCAAGCCCGGGTGATGTTACGGCCGGCCATTCGATATGGATCGTCGTGTCGTTTACTGTCGCAGCGGTCAGGCCCGCTACGTGATCAGGCGCAGCGAACATGGCTCCGGGCCCTCCAAACGCGCCCTGGTCGGATCTGGAACCGTCCGGGTCGGTTCCCGAAGCGGGGTCGCCGGTATCAATGCCGCCCGAGTGCAGTCCAAGTCGATAATCAAAAGCAGTGGTGTCCGCGTAATGTGGATTCCTGCTCGTATTTGTTGAATCAGGGGTTATCATGAAGAGTTCGTCAGGGAAATTTCCAAAAATGGTATTGTACCGCATGGTAACATTGTCAGGGTTCGTCGCCTGCAATCCATATTTCCTGCCGTAGGTGATGAGGTTGTTCTTCAGGGAAATTGGCTCCATCGCAGTGAGAAAGAGGTTGCCACCACCGAAAGCGGCGATGTTTCTGTCGACAGTATTGTTGACGATTTCTCCCCATGAACTATCGGCGTAGATGCCGCCGCCAAGATAGGCCGTTTCATTCAGGGCGATAACGGAATTCTCAACAGTCATCTCCTCACGTTTCTGGTATATGCCTCCGCCCTGTCCGGCTGAAGAATTGTTCATGATTGTCATGTTGGAGCCCTGAAGGGGTGACCGCTCGGCATATATCCCGCCGCCTCCATTTATGCAGGTGTTGAATGAGATTGTATCTCCTGATGCCGACAGCGGACTGAAACGGGCGTATATTCCCCCACCGAATATATAATTGGTGTTTTCAATGATCGTGTTGTTTTCGAGGGCAATACTTGAATGAAGGGCATAGATCCCCCCGCCGTTTCTTGTTCCGCTGAATTCGATGTTTGGTGTCGAACCCGAAATGCGGTTGTTCCTTATCACTGCTGAGACCTGATAGAGGTATATCCCCCCGCCGGACTGGGCTCTGCAGCCGGTAATCGTATTATTCTCGATAGTTACTGATCCGTTGTAACAGGAAATTCCACCCCCGCCGCTGAATCCTGTTACACTGGTGTATCCGCAATCAGTAATAATATTATTCTTTA
>CBDUUV010000002.1:0-50960 GCA_965370495.1 uncultured bacterium | reverse complement strand
GCTTCCGACCATCCCACCCGCGGTGATCACAAGGAGGCCGAGATGAAACAGAAAATTCCCGAAAAACCTCCATCTACCGGCAACAGCGGAAAAAAATAACCCCTCTTTCCCATCAGAACGGGACATAGAGAATTTGTTCTTCCTGAACACCGACGATACAGCAAGGTAGATTTTCTCTTTCAGGTCCCCGTGGACGCCTCCATCGATTCCATACTTTTCCGCATAATGAATAATGGGGTCCTTCTGCTTTTTTTTCGAGCCGAGAGGATCGAGCCACAGAATCCGGGCCCCATGGGCTCCCTCTGGAATTTTCTTCCACATTCCTGTTACTGATATTCTGAACGAACGGAGAATAAAATCCTTCCACCTCGAAATAACGCACAGCAGAAGAACGATGAAAAAAAGCGTGAGTATTCCACTGAACCAGAACGAATGGAACGGATCGTACAGTTTTAACCAGTTACAGGCTTTTACCGCGGCATCTCCCCACTTTTCCGTGTATTCAGCAGAACGAAACGGAAAATCGGCTGGAAACACCTCGGTTAATAACCATCCGGCCACAGTGGCACCGAACAGGACCGAAATCACGGAGACAGCCAGCCGCTGGCTGATCAAAACCCCTGTTTTTCGAGTTGCCATATACTACCTCTCCGATCCTTGTGCATCGTATCAGATCAATGTATAGTAATACATGAGATCGTTCTGTCTGGAAAGATATTTACTTATGTTTTACAAGCAGTTATAAACCAGTATGTATAGTTTCGAAAGTGGAGAATAGCATGTTTAACCGGAGAAAAACCCAAAAGATGTTTCAAACCGGGACCGCTACCGGCAGAATTATTCTCTTATTTCCGATATTGATATCCATCCTCCTTTCCGGATGCGGAGAGGACAAGAACATTGAACATTCGCGTATTGTGTTCAAATCTTTAAAAGAAGAATCGGTCAGGCTGTATTCCCGATTGCATCCATTGAGAAGTTCGAGGCTGGGCCTGGCTGGTGTTGATTCCCTTCTTTTTACTTTCTCAGAAGAAGAACTGTCGTTTTTCACGGAAAAAATTGACTCCGTGTTGAATGTTTTTGCTGAATTGCCTGCCGCGCATCTGAATGGCGAAGAACTGGACGACTCAGCCCTGATAATATCCTGGCTCAGAGGAGAATCGTTCAACCTGAACAGGCTCTGCAACCACAAACACAATCCGCTGCTTTACTGCTGGCTGCTCGATGAAACACTTTTCGCAATACCATCACGCCTGGATAAACCAGGAGAAAAGGAATTCGAGGATTACGGCAAACGACTTGCCCGCATACCACTTCTTCTGGAAAACGCGTCTTACAACCTTAAAAATCCGGCAGAGCTCCATGTCAATACCGCTGCCGAACGCATAACGGCTCTTATCACCGCTTTCACAGAGCTTGACACACTTGTTTTGGAAAGGTATGGCAGGCTTCCGTCTTCACTTGGAACAGCAAAACAGAGTATCATTTTTTTCAAGGACTTACTTGTCAATGAGATCACGCCGCGCGCGCATGGCCGCCATATCCTCGGAATGGAAAACCTCTCTGACCTGTTCAGGTATTCCGAACATCTCGATATCGACCTGGACAGGTTCATTACCGAAACTAAAAAGACTATAAGGAAGTATAGGTCACAGATTTCTTCCATAGAGAAAAACTCCACGCACACGCATTTTTCTGCTCGGGAGCAGGGAACCGCCGCGAAAGCCGGCTCTTCGGACAGCCTGATTACGGCTGGCAGCGCCGGAACTGGTTCAGACGTATCGAGCATCCTCTCCGATATAGAGGAACGCATCTCACAACAGGGTGTTTTCAATATCAGAAAAAGACACCATCCTGATATTCTCCGAATCGATAATCCAGGGCTGTCTGAAGTTCTCCCGGTCAACCCATACCTTGTTGTGCCAGGAAGCAGAAAGCACAGGCTCGTATCATTTTCATTTCGAGCTGTCGGGGAAAAGAAATGCGATTTAACAATCATTATCCGTCCTGACGCGGAAAACACGGAAAAGGATCGGCTCTTTTACGAGCTGATGAAGGTATCCTCTCCCGTTACACGAGCCAGGTATATGCTATGTAAAGATGGTTCGGACATCAGGAAGATATTTGCATCGGAGTTCTTCATGACAGGATGGAGTATTTTGAACCTCAAGGATCTCTTTATCCTTCACCCTGACAAAAAACTGGAACTCAGAAAATTCCTCCTCGAAGACAAAATACTCGAACTGGCAAGGATGCTGATAGTTCTCCAGCTTCATTCGGGAAGATCTACCATAGATTTCTGTGTGGATTTCCTGATCAATGACATGGGCCTGCAGCGGGAAGATGCGCTCAGTGAAGTTGCCATCGCCTCTTCTTCTCCTTCCCTGGCGTTTCCAGGAATCGCCATGACACTGACTGATGACCTGATCAGGAAAGCTTCCTCCGTAAGAGGCGAAAAGAATCCACGCAAAAAGATCCAAAAACTGATGATCGACAACCTTGCCCTTCCCCTTTTAATGATCGCTGAAAGAATAGAGGACTGATACATCGATATAGTCATTCAATATTATTAACATCGTTTTTATTGGTCCATGGAAACAGATTTTTATGTAAACCGATAGATGGAGGTGCCCGGCAATGAAAAAGCTTATATATTTTTGTCTTATGCCACTATTTTTAGTGGCTGCCACAGGACAGGCTGAGTGCAACAAGATAATCAAAGATTTCCATGAAAGCTTTGATGTCGAACGCGGCATGGGCCTTCGCCTCAAACATGGTGACGGAAACGTCACCCTCAAGAGGTGGGACAAGGACATTCTGGATATTGAAATCCGATACAGTGCCGAATACAAATCGATAGGAAGCGGCAAACGGGATTTTACGGTTGAATTCCACAGAAAGAGAAATACCATAGAAGTGCTTTCGTACGAAAGCAGCACTATAATCGGAATCCAAATCTTCAATATCAATGAGTATACATACACGATACACGCTCCCGATTATATCGCACTCGACCTTCAAGGAGACGATGGAGAGTTATACATCGATGACTGGAGAGCAAATATAGAGATCCGCCTGGACGACGGGAACGTGGTTCTGAGCGGGGTAGAATGTGAAAAGACAAAGATAAGAATAGAGGACGGCGACATTGATATCGAGGACCACAGTGGAAATATCGATATCGATTCCGATGACGGACGGATAGAAATCTCCAGCAGCACAATCCCTTATTGCAGGATCAGAGCGGAAGACGGGCCGGTTAATATCCGAAACTGCGAGGGTGATTTCGACATAGAAGTAGATGACGGAGATGTTGATCTTTACAGGCTTTCTACCAGCAAATTGTACTTCCAATCCAGTGACGGTGATCTCGATGTCCAATTGCGCGGGACCGGCATGCTGGACCTGGATATCAGGACCGATGACGGTGACGTCACTCTGAATCTGGAAGAAGGGATTTCCGCCGTCTTCACGATTGATGTCGATGACGGCAGAATCAGTGTGGATCTTCCGGATGCAAGTAAAGTGCGAAAAGGAAAAGACTGGATCTCCGGAACTCTTCTTGATGGAAACGGCAGGATCCGGATCAGAACACAGGATGGAAATGTCAGATTGAAAGAGACCCGGTAAAATATCAGAATGGCGATTCAGAGGATCTGTACTCGATCATTCCGCCAAGAATCGTGGCAAAAACATCGATATCCGGGATCCTTCGAGAGTCAATCTGCATGATATCATCGGAAAGAACGATAAAATCGGCGACTTTTCCCTTCTCGAGCGACCCGCGCACCTGATCCTGGTGGACCGCCCACGCAGCATCCAGCGTAAAAGCCCTTACCGCTTCCTGGACAGTCAGGCACTGGCTGCTCCTCCAGCCTCCCCCGGGATTCCCATCAAGGTCCTGTCTTGTGACGGCGGCATAGATTCCCAGAAGGGGATCGATCGATTCGACCGGAAAATCCGAACCGCCCGGAATTCTGCAACCTTCATTTATCAAAGACCTCCATGCGTAAGCGCCCTTGATACGATCAGGCCCCAATCGCTTTTCCACCCATGGCATATCGGAAGTACAATGGGTAAACTGCATCGATGGTATAACTCCTAGAGAAGCGAACCTTCCAATATCATCAATCGAAAGTATCTGTGCATGTTCAATCCTGTCCCTGTTATCCTCAAGAAGTCCCTCGGCCACTGCTTTCTCCAGGACATCCAGGGCTATTCGGTTGCCCCTGTCACCTATTGCATGAATCGCCACGGAAAAACCCTTTTTGTGACATTTCAGAATCTGCCTGTACAACTCGTCGGGGTCGATTACCAGAAACCCGCTGTTTCCAGGATCATCTGAATAATCATCGAGAAGCGCCGCGCTGCGTGCCCCCAGTGAACCATCTATAAAGAATTTGACTCCGGCTACTTCGAAATGATCATCGCCAAAACCGGTCATATGCCCCGCATCGAGCAAGCTGTCGATAGCCTCATCATCATGCAGGTAATATACTGTCAACCTGATAGCAAGAACTTCTTCCATATACAATTCACGGTAGATCGAAGCTGTCTCACCTGAAATACCCATCTCGTGAATACCGGTCAATCCCACTGACAGGCACTGACGGGCAGCCTCTGTGAACAATCTTTTCTTCTCTTCTCTGGAGTGAGAAGGAATGATCTTTCTGACGAGCTCGATTGCGCTGTCAATCAGGATACCCGTGAGCCGGCCATCGCTGTCGTGGAGTATCCTGCCCCCGGGAGGGTCCGGAGTATCCCTGTCGATTCCAGCCAGACGCAACGCGAAAGAATTGGCAAATGCGGCATGCCCACAGACTCTTATCAGAAAAACGGGGTTTTCCACGCTTACAGAATCGATATCACCGGTTTGAGGATACTCTGAAAAATCCCAGTCATTCTGATCCCATCCACGCCCGGTTATCCAGTCACCCTTTGCCGTCTTTGAAACCCTTTCCACAACAAAACCTGCCACTTCACTGAATGAAGATGTCCCCTTCAGGTCGATCGAGGATCTGCCCAGTGCATACCCTGTAAAATGAGCATGGGCATCAACCAGTCCAGGAATCACAGTCAGGCCTTCAAGATCATATTCTACTGTCCCCGGCCCGCGGAGCTGAATCATCTCATCGGTAGTCCCTACACCAAGAACCTTTCCTCCACCTACAGCTATCGCTTCAGCGACGGGTAAAGTCTCATCCATGGTATATATTCTGCCATTAATAAATATTGCTTCCACTCTACCTCGCTCCCTCTGCCGGGGTGAAGCACTTTCCGTGGAGCCAACCAGGCTGAAGACAGACACTCCAAGACATATCAATCCCAGGATATACCTGTTCATCAACCTCTCCCTTGTTTTCAATCGGAAAATCCTGACTCCAGAAACTCTATTCGGTATACAGCTGCTTGATATCCCCCCACGTAGCCTCGCCTGCCGCAACGCCTGTACATCCAGGGCCGGAGACATACGCGCCGATATTCACCCCACAAGCATTATTACTCGCCCAGCAAGGGGAATCGCTGTGCAGGTAGTACAGGCCGGGGGACCCATCCAGCTCATAACAGAACCGGGGGAGCTCGAAGAAATCTGTCGCCCCCTGTGAACAACCACTGTAATTCACCGTATTCTCCCACAGGTCATTACACGACAGGATAATCGTACCGCTATGGTAGTCCATACCAATATCCAGCCGGTAGAGTATGCTGCTGCCCACTGTAACAGTGCCGCCAGAGACTCTGACGCCGGTTAAGCCTTCTACGATCGTCACGTTCTGAATCACTGTATTGGTGCTCTGCTGAACATCGATACCAGTGACACAATTGTCGATGAGATCGAATGAAATTTCGGGTGCGGAAGTTACTCCTGTGATCCTGACACCTGTAGTACAGTTGAAAATATTCAGAAAACTGATCATCGGCGACCCGTTTTCTATCAAAATGCCGGTTTCAAAGCCCGTGAAATCGACCCCCCATATCCAGCAGCCCGAATCAACATTTCTAAGGGTGATACATATACCACTTCCCGGCGTCGAGGATTCGAGAACTGGAATCCCGTCTCCGTACTGGATAATGATATTCTTGCTATCGACAAGGAGACCCGTCTCATAATATGTACCGCCATTGATCAATACCATGTCTCCATTGACGGTCAGGTCGATCGCAGCCTGTATTGTAGGAGCATCTCCGCTACCGTCGGGATTGACCGTATAGATGGCCGAATATGCCGCCGTAACAGAAAATCCCAGAATACATGTAAATACAAGAAGCCTCTTTAACACAGTTTATCACCTCTCTTTAAATCACATCGATTGCATAATACCATATCCAGACTTGTCAAGTCGAGCCGAAAAAGAAGACACCCGGTGAACCGGCAGAATCTCTAATACGTATAATGGGGTTCAGTCATTAACAGGCTTTATTCCGTTGTTAAGCTTGCCCGTTCCCGGGCGATACGTTATTATGCTGACAGGAGTCCGATTGACACGAAACGAGGATAACGATGCAGAATCAATTCAGAAGAAATTCTTTCTCGGGGCTGTTTGGCAACAGTACTGTCAATAAGCTCGTGATTATCAACATAATAGTATTTATCTTTCAGATAATCCTGTTCAGGACCGGCTTTCAGCATTTTTTCGCTCTTACTCCAAAAGATGTCGTCACAAGAGGCTTCATCTGGCAGATCGTTACCTATATGTTCCTTCATGGAAACATGTTTCACATCCTGTTCAACATGCTGTTCATATGGATGTTCGGCTCTACACTCGAACAGGTATGGGGAAGCAAACGTTTTCTCCAATACTACTTCGTATGTGGTATAGGGGGTGCGGTTTTCAGCTTTATTTTCTCTTACAACACCCCCGTGATCGGTGCTTCGGCTGCAGGATACGGGATCCTTCTGGCATATGGAGTCCTCTTTCCATATAACCAGATATATGTCTGGGGTATAATCCCGGTTCGTGCCCGCACACTGGTCATAATACTTGGAGTGATAGCGTTCATATCCGGGATACAGGGTGGCGGCAATATAGCTCATTTCGCCCACTTGGGCGGAATGGCAGCCGGGTTGATCTACCTGAAAAAAAATCATCGAGGCAACAGGCTTTTCAGCAGTCTTGGAAAATTCTGGGAGAAATTCTCTTTCAGAATTGAGTTCAAAAAAGACGATGCCAGTAATAACGCGGGAAACGATACCAACAAGATAGATTCGATTCTGGACAAGATTTCAGAAAAAGGTTATGAGAACCTTTCGGAAACAGAAAAACGTATACTGAAAAAATATTCTGATGAAAACAGTACCTGATTGAAAAACCGCTGCGCAAACTCCGAGTGAACAGGCCAGTGCTTCCTTTTTATCGCTTACAACAGCAGGAATCAAGAGACTTGAGCGAATAAGCCAGCGCTTCTTTTTCCTCACCACTGAGTTCCCGGGAAGGGTTGCCGTCCTTGATCTCGAGAGCATATCCGCGCGTGGAATTGCGGCCTACGAGGTTTGTAAGAAGGATGCCGTTCTTCTCGAGGGTAAGAAGACACAGGGAATAACTCTGCATACCGCCTATATCTTCGAAGGCATTGTATTTGACAATACCCATACCACGGTAACATTTATCAAGCTCCCCAAGGATCATGCGAATCTCTTCAGAATGGCCCCTGAGATATTCGCGGTTCTCATCGACCCCCTTCAGGAGTTTCTCCAGCGCTTTCTCGGCACCGGTATCCTTGTAAAAATCCGCCATATCACTGAACGGTTTTCTGAGCCGTTTCAATTCGAAGAGAAGAAACAAAGCAGCACAGACCGAAATCACCGCAAGGATAACAGATACTATAACAAGAATATTCAGATGTCCGGTAACAAAATCATTCAGGCCCAAACCAGAACCTCCCGAAGCAGCAACAACCGCATTGAAGCTAATGTAATGTACAAGTGTGTGTAAAGCCTTTTTTGAACCATATCAAGGAAAATGTTCAGAACATAAAAAAATGCCGAGAGCGGGACTCGAACCCGCACAGGTTTTCACCCACTACCCCCTCAAAGTAGCGTGTCTACCAGTTCCACCACCTCGGCAATATTACAACGTTTTTACTGCTGATTATCCTGCTCTACCGGCTCCTCTTCCTGTACTATATCTTGTTCCCCTTCAACATGAGGCTGCTCGATGGTTTTGAGCACTTCGTTAATATCCTTCTGCTCTTCCGGTATAATACTACCCCACTGGCTTTTCATGGCAGCTTTTCTCAATGCGCTTTGAGTCTCCGGGCCGCCTTTTCCTGCCGATAAAAATGCCAGCGAAAGTGATGTAACCATAAACATTACTGCAAGATAGGTTGTTGCCTTGCTCAAAAATGTAGCAGTTTCGCGCCCGCCCATAATCGCCTGGCCACCACCCCCTCCGAATGCTCCGGAAAGGCCTCCTCCCTTGCTTGATTGCATCAATACAACAAGTATAAGAAAGAAACACGCAATCGTGTGCAGTATCACAAAGATGTTAAACAGCATTTTTTCACCAACCTTCTACCATTAAAAGAGTAGTTTAATGAAAAAAATGATGCCAGTCAAACAAAATACTCGTGACGGGACATCAAACATGGTATGTAAGAGATGAAGCTCGCCTCGGTCTTTTGACGGATCGAGACCGATTATGGCCTTCTGCCAGGTTGCTTTCAGTAACCGGCACTCTGCCTTACGAAGGGGAAATAATACCCAGGAACAGATCGGCTTTCATCGATGCCCCACCCACAAGAGCCCCATCAATATCATCCATGCCGAGCAAGCTTGAAGCATTCTCCGGCTTAACGCTTCCACCGTAAAGAATAATCGCGTCTTCAGCCATCCCGGGGCTGAATTTTTCTCCCAGGATCCTGCGAATAGCAGCATGCATGACGGACGCATCTTCCGGTGTGGCTGTCTTTCCCGTACCTATAGCCCAGACTGGTTCATAAGCTATGATAACATGTGATATCTCATCCGGCTCCAGCCCCTCAAGAATTTTCATCTGTCCCTCAACCACCTCTTCGGCTTTACCGCTTTCACGCTGCTCGAGCAGCTCACCGACACAATATATTGGCAACAGACCCGCTTTCAGAGCGGCTCGGAGTTTCAGGGAAAGTATCCCGGCATCCTCACCTATTATATGCCTTCTTTCAGAATGGCCCACGAGGACATACCTGCATCCCAGAGCCGCAATCATAGCGCCGGAGATCTCTCCGGTAAACGCTCCCTTTTCCTCATACCAGAGATTTTGTGCTCCAGTCTCTATAAGCGATCCCGAAAGCACTTCAGAAACCGCTGGCAGCGCTGTAAATGCAGGGATCACAACCACTTCACATTGAGGTTGCCTGTCTTTGACACCTTCGAGTATCGCAGACGCAAGCGCCGCTCCCTCCCTGTGGTCGATATTCATCTTCCAGTTACCGGCAATGACCCTTCTACGCATGCTCTCCCCTTTTCTCCCGGGTTCCAGAAGCTACTTCCCCGTTATTCAGGGGTTTGACACCGGGAAGTTCCCTTCCTTCGAGAAACTCAAGAGAAGCTCCGCCACCTGTCGAAATATGCGACACCCTGGCTGCCAGGCCGAGCTTGCTCAGCGCGGCCACACTGTCCCCCCCACCAATCACACTCGTAGCTCCGTTCTCTGTTGCTTCTACTATCGCCCTGGCTATCATCCTGGTCCCATTGGCAAAATTCGGCATCTCAAATATCCCCATCGGCCCGTTCCAGAACAGGGTCCCCGCATTCAGGATCTCCTTCCTGAATATCTCGACCGTCGCATTACCGATATCCACACCCGACCACCCTTCCGGGATATCTCCGGTTGAAACAGTTTTGAACTTCGCGCTGTTTTTTACCTCATTCGCCACAACACAGTCAATCGGCAGAAAGATCTGTTTTGAAGAACCTTTACCGGATCTTTCCATCAGCTCACGGCACATATCCAGAAAATTCTCGTCAAGCAGCGAATTACCTATCTCCAGCCCAACAGCCTTGAAGAAGGTAAAAGCCATTCCTCCACCTATGATTATCCTGTCGACCTTGTCGAGAAGATTTTTGATGATCCCTATCTTGCCCGAAACTTTAGCCCCCCCAAGAATGGCCACAAAAGGCCGCTTCGGTTCGAAAAGAAGCCCTCCCAGTGTCATCAGCTCCTTCTCCATCAAGAACCCGGCTACCTTCTCCTCAAAATATTTCGTGACTCCTTCTATCGAGGCATGTGCTCTGTGAGCCGTACCGAAAGCATCGTTTATATAAACATCACCATACCTGGACAGTTTAGAAGCAAAAGCCGGATCGTTCGAGGTCTCCTCCTCGTAAAACCGCAGGTTTTCAAGAAGGAGTACTTCCCCCGGCTTGAGTGATTCGACCTTTTTATTCACTTCTTCACCTACACAATCGCCGACAAACTTCACCGGACAGTTGGTGAGCCCGCCGAGATGATATGCAACGACCTTGAGGCTTAAAGAAGAATCCTTTTTCCCTTTCGGCCTGCCCAGATGAGACATCAACACTACAGATGCACCCTTCCCGGCAGCATATTCGATGCTCGGCAACGCAGCCCTGATCCTTGTATCATCAGCGACATCACCATCCGCAGAAAGCGGAACATTGAAGTCTACCCTCATCAATACTCGTTTTCCGCTCAGACTTATGTCTCTGAGTGTCTTCTTCATCAAATCAGCATCCTCCCTGTAATCCGGGCTACAATCCCCTACTTCCCGACAAGAATCCTCATCATGTCAACCATCCTGATAGCGTATCCGTACTCGTTATCATACCATGCCAGGATCTTGAAGACCCTCGGTGAAATCGACATCGTCATCAGGCTGTCGAAAATCGATGAGTACGGATTGCCAACTACATCGATCGAGACGATCGGATCCTCGCAGTATTCAATGATACCCTTCATCTTTGTCTCGGCAGCTTTCCTGACCACGGCATTGAGTTCCTCTACAGTAGTCGATTTCTTCAGAGTGAGAGTAAGATCTACAAGTGACGCATCCGGGGTTGGTACACGTACTGCTATCCCGTTAAGCTTGCCTTTCAGAGACGGCATCACAACTCCGACAGCAGCGGCCGCGCCTGTTGTAGTCGGAATCATCGAAACAGCACAGGCCCGGGCTCTGCGAAGATCCTTGTGGGGTGCGTCAAGTATATTCTGGTCGCTTGTATAAGCATGGATGGTGGTCATCAGGCCGTTAGCAATACCGAATTTGTCATTGAGCACTTTCACAACAGGAGCAAGACAGTTTGTCGTACACGACGCAGTCGAGATCACATGATGTTTGCTCTTCCTGTACAAATTGTCATTAACCCCCATAACTATCATGATATCGGGATCAGGCGAAGGGGCGGAAATAATTACCTTCTTTGCCCCTGCCTTGATGTGAAGCGCTGCATCCTTGCGTTTTCTGAAGAACCCTGTCGACTCTATCACAATATCGACTCCGAGTTTTTTCCATGGCAACGATGCCGGGTCCCTCTCGGTAAGCACTTTTATTCTCTTGCCGTTGACAGATATATCGCCCGATTTAAGGACCTTCACCCTGCCTTGAAACCTGCCATGTACAGAATCGTACTTGAGAAGATGCCCGAGCGTACCGGCATCGGTAAGATCGTTAATCGCTACAATATTAAACCGCTTGTCATTAACCGCTCCGCGGAATACCAGTCTTCCGATCCTGCCAAACCCGTTGATCGCGACATTAATAGCCACCTTTTCTCCTCCTTGAGAAAGCTTGTTACATCTCCTGCTCAAAAAGCTTTTCCTTCACTTCCGAAAAGCCTTATCTTGTATTTAACCACTTCCACGATCGCTTCTCTACCAGCGCCGAGATATCCCCTCGGATCAAACACCTCAGGCTGATCACCGAGAAACTTCCTGATAAACACAGTAAACGCAATCCTCATGTCAGTATCTATGTTGACTTTGCATACTCCACGTTGGACCGCCTCGGTTATCGCATTATCGGGAACACCTCTGGCATCCATAAGTTTTGCTCCATATTTATTTCCCAGTTTTACATGATCCTGATTGACACCCGACGCGCCATGCAGAACCAGAGGAACATCGACCTTGCTGACAATTTCGGAAAGCCTGTCCATGGCAAGCTTCGCTTCTCCCTTGAACTTGTAGGCGCCGTGGGAAGTCCCTATCGCTACAGCCAGTGAGTCGATACCTGTCTTTTCGACAAATTCCACTGCTTCATCCGGATCCGTATATGTAGCATCTTGTTTCGATACGGAGACATGGTCTTCAACGCCGGCCAGGCGCCCGAGCTCGCCTTCGACAGATATACCTTTCGGTCGGGCCATCTCAACGACCTTACGGGTAACAGCGATATTTTCTTCAAAAGGCAGATCGGAGCCATCGATCATGACCGAAGTAAAACCACCCTCGATACACTGCTGAATTATCTTCATATCTTTTCCGTGATCCAGGTGAAGCGAGGCTTTGACTTTTCTCTCTTCAACCGCGGTTTGTACGAGAGATACGATATTTCCGAACCCCGCATACTTGATAGCTCCCTGAGAGACCGCAAGGATGATCGGGCTGTTAAGCTCTTCAGCAGCTCCGGTTATGGCCTGAACAAATTCCATATTATTGATATTAAATGCCCCGACACCGTAACCGCCATCCCTTGCGGCAACCATTAGTTCCTTGTTTGTAACGAGCACTTCGCCCTCCCTCTTGCAGATCCCGGAAGAATACGGCACACGTTATCTAAACACAGCCGAACACCAGGATTCAACCAATATAAATCAGATTCGGACCAGCCTCAGACGGCAAACGGGCCTGAAGATCTTCTCCCATCATCTCCAGGTACTGTTTCCGCCCGCTTCTGCCAGCGGCCAGCACCATTATCGGGGACAAGAATGATTCATGTAAAGCTTTTATACATGCTTTAACTGTCTCGCCCGTAGTTATCAAATCGTCTATAAGAATAATATCCTTATCTATTATCAGTTCCGGTCTGGAAACAGTAAAAGCTCCCTCTACATTCACTTCCCGCCTGTCAGGCTGGAGCTTCGATTGAGGTTTTGTCTTTTTCGTACGCTTCAGCACACCGGTTTCGACCCTGACGGAAAGGATCGAAGCAACTTCGCTGGCAAGCAGTTCAGCCTGATTGTAACCCCTTGCCGTTCTACGGCCCCGGTACAGGGGAACGGGGAGGATAACAGTCCTGGCACTGTTTATCCCGCTTGAATACCGTTTAAGCGCCGATGCGATCCACCAGGCCAGCGGCACAACGGCGGCTCTGCCATATTCGAATTTGAGATATTTCACAACCCTCAGGAGCAGATCATCCGTTATGAAGGGCGTAATGATCGGAACCATGCCGCCACACCCTGTAAATACAGCGGTCGACGCGGGAACAAGAGACAGCCAGCAATCGGGGCATAAGAGCCTTGCGCAAATAGAGAGCGGGCCCAGGATCCTGTATGAAAAATCGATCCTTAGAAACTCAACAGTTTCTTCCGGCCACCCCGCGGGGAGTATCAGTGGCGTTCCGGTGCCGGGCGCACGAAGGATCTTTTCACAGGCCAGGCACCTCCCGGGAAACAACAGATCAGATACAAACAAAAACAAACCCGCGCCCTTCCTCATCATCAACACAACCCCGCAAAACCGACGTCGTAACCCTTTGCTGCTTTACGGCTCCGGTACACAGGTGCAGGATTCAACAGTTCCCTTATACTTTATTTCCAGACTTTCTTCCCTGCACAAAGAGAAGGACCAACCCGCCGACAATAACAACTACACTGATAAGCTGATTATCGATAAATCCATGCCACACTATGGCGGAATCCTCGTAGAACCTGAAAAAGTCGACAACAAACCTGGCGATCCCGTAGAGGATCAGCATAAACCCGAAAGTATAACCATCGAATCCTTTTTTCTTTTCCAGAACCAGCAGTGCGAGGAAGATTACAAGTCCGTAGAAAGACGAATATAACTGTGTGGGGTGAATGTGAATACCGGAATATGTGTTCCCGGCAGGTGATCCGGCCGGATAGATCATGCCCAGAGAACACTCGGTTGGTTTCCCGAAGCAGCATCCGCTGAGAAAACACCCGATCCGGGTCAGAAAGACTCCCAACGCCACCGAAAGTGAACAGATATCCGCCACCTTCAGAAACGAAACACCCTTGATCCTGAGAAACACCATGGCTCCAGCCACCGCGAGAATCATTCCTCCGTAATAGGTCGCCCCACCCTGCCAGAGAGCGATAATGTCCATAAGACCATGAAAATGGTCCAGATGAGTCAGTATATACAATCCGCGCGAACCTATCACTGCTCCCAGTATCAGGATAATGCTCAGGTCATATATTAAATCTGATTTCAATCCCTGCTTCTCCGCCCTCTTTGCCGCCAGCAGTATCCCTACAAAAAAACTGAGAGCGAGCATGAAACCGTATGAATATATCTTGAATCTGCCAAGCTCCAGGAGTATCGGATGCATCATTCCTCCTATGATAAAAAAACCGCTCCGATTTAAACGGGCTCCTTATGTCCCGCTTATACTGAGACCTTCGATAAGCACCGGCGGCGCACCGTACGGTCCCGTAAAAACAATCTCCTTTCCCACTTCCCGGATTCCGCCGAGAAGATCCAGTATATTACCGCTGATCGTCATCTCATTTATCGCTACACACCTTTCTCCACCCTTTATATACAAGCCATTGATCCCAACGGAAAAATCACCTGATATCGGGTCGGCCGTATGCATTCCCATAGTATTCAGAATATATATCCCTTCATCGAGTTGCGCTATCATCTTGTCCAGGCTTTTTTCTCCCGGAACCATAAACAGGTTTGTCGGCCCGGGTACCGGTAGTTCCTTGTAAGAAGGCCTGACCGCATTTCCTGTAAAAGGCACCCCCGTCTTTTTTGAAGACCACGAATTATTGAGAAAGCCCTTTACTATTCCCGATTCTATCAAAACACATCGATTCCTTGGAACTCCTTCATCATCAAAACTGGCATTAAAACATCCTCCAGCAAGGAACGGGTCGTCTACGAGCGTAAATATATCAGGGGCTACTCTCATCCCCCGTTTCCCGGCAAAGACGGTTGTTCCCTTCAGTGCCATCTCCCCGGACAATACCTGTTCAATAAGGTATATAATATCGCCAAAAGCTGTACCATCCATGATTACAGGATAACGTTTTGACGGGATCTTCCGGCAATCGAGGAGGATCGATGCCCTTCTGGCTGCCTCACTTCCGGTTATCCTGAAATCCAGCAGATTCGCGTCGATCGACTGATTGTAATACCATCCTGTACGGATATCTTCACCTTTTCGGGCAACCGCGGATATGGAGCAGGAGCACGACCCTCTTTTTTCTTTTCTGAAAAAACCCCTTGTACTTGCAACATACACCTCTCCATACGCCTCTGAATAACCGGCACCCTCTGTATTATCGATCGAGCTGTCATATCCAAGAGCCATCCGTTCCATTTCCCGGACACCCTCTATCTTCATGTTGGTCTCGTTCCTGTTCGGTCCGGGTAATTCAGCGTCATTCCTGCTTATCATATCCAGGTTGTCTGCAAGGACATCAACCTCCATCGGCGCACCACACCTGGCATTACTCTTTGCTTCGGCAAACGCTGCATCCAGCCCTTCCCGGCTCAGGTCGTTCGAAAAGGTGAAGCCCACGCGCCCGTCGCGTATGAGCCTGATCCCGGCCCCTTCGTCACGAGACCTGTCGATGGATTCAAGTTCACCCCTGTAAACCTCGATCTGGAGTTGTCTCATCACCTCACCGTACACTTCGCATTCAAACCCCTCTGAAACAGCCCTGTTCAAGATCCTGTCAATCCTGTTATCCAACCACAGACCTCCCTGGATTATCAAAGATCCCTGCCATGTTTAGTACTCATAGAATCTTGATCCAAAATTCAACAATACACCGATAAATAAACAACTGATCAGCATCGAACTCCCCCCATAACTGATGAACGGCAGCGGTAATCCCGTCACGGGTGCCAGACCGATAGTCATCCCGACATTGACAATGACATGGAAAGCAAAGTAGGAAGATATCCCGATCAGGGCGATGGAGGCAAAGCGATTTTTGACCTTTATCGCAAGGTTGAAGCCCTGGACGATAATAATGGTAAAAAGCAGTATAACAAAAACACTGCCCAGAAAACCTCTTTCCTCGGACAGTACTGAAAAAGCAAAATCACTATGCCTTTCCGGAAGAAAAGCGAAAAGTTTCTGCGTGCCCTGAAGAAACCCTTTACCGGTAAAGCCTCCAGATCCGACAGCCACTTTCGATTGATACACCTGCCATCCTCCCCCGAGAATGTCGGATTCAGGCCTCAGAAACGCCATTATCCTTCTCTGCTGATAAGGTTTCAACGAATCGATCAGGTTCGGCACAACCAGCATCACCGAAAGATTGATAACCACAAGCATTATACTCTGAAAGATTCTGCGCCTTCTGCTATAGGCAATGACAAGGATGACAAGAAAAAAGACAAGAAGTGGAAAAGGATACGTACCAACATTAAAGGCACTCTGACTATATACAGTAAGAAAAGCGCTTATCATGGGAGTGATAAACAGTATCAGGAGCCCTTCGTTCAATCCACGCCAGTACAAAACGGGAAAAAGAATAGCAGGAAAAACCAGAGCTGTTCCCAGATCAGGTTGTTTCAAGATGAAAAGGAATGGTACAACAGCTATGAGAGTCGCTACGAAGATCACGCGAAACCTGTTCGGGTCATGCCGCTTTTCGGCAAAAAACCGGGCGAGAAGAAAAATAACGGCTATCTTCATCAACTCACTGGGCTGGAACCGGAAACCTCCCAGGCTGATCCACCGCCTCGCCCCTTTCAATGGATCCAGCAGGAGAACGACAATCAAAAAAGCCAGAGCGACAAAATAGAATATGAGCGCTGTTCCCTCGTAATACCTGAAAGGTACCTTGAACGCTACCAGCATAATAATCAATCCGATGAGGCCCCATAACAACTGCCTGTGAAAATATGAAATAGCCCCGGGATTGAAAGCCTCTTTTAACTCCTCCGGTATATGACCGACAGAATAAAGGTTAAGAAGGCCAATCCCGATCAGAATCAGGGTCGAGATAAGGATCGGCCAGTCAATATTGCGAATTCTTCTCTCTGCCAAACCTCACCTCCCTGTTACGCCCGGGTAAAAATAGGCCGACAGGATCTTACGAGCCATCGGCGCGGCCATTGCTCCTCCATGCCCGGCATTTTCCATTATTACTACCAGGGCGATCTCAGGATTCTTCACTGGAGCATAAGCTATAAAAAGCGCGTGGTCTTCTCCCGGATTCTGAGCTGTTCCTGTCTTGCCTGCTATCCTTACTCCGGAAACAGCGCTTGCCCTGCCGGTTCCACCTTCTCCGGATACTACAGCCTCCATGGACCTTTGTAAAAATTTCAGTATATCCTTATCGATCTCGGGAATCACATCAGCAGATCTGCTCGCTTCAAAAACAATGACCCCATCAGCATCCACTATTCTGTCAACTATATGTGGTTTTATCCGCTTTCCGCCGTTAGCAATCAAAGCTGTCATCTGACAAAGCTGCATGGGTGTTACGAGCATCTCACCCTGTCCGATCGAATAATTGAGGAGATGCCCCTTGGTCCATTTACGTTTTCCGAAACGGCGATCAAAGAACGAGTGATCAGGAAGAGCCCCCCTTGCTTCACTCGGCAGATCTATACCTGTCTTTCTTCCCAGTCCGAAGAGCCTTCCCGCATAGGCGAACTGATCCGCCTTCAACCGTTCACCAATCTGATAAAAATAGACGTCACAGGAATTAACGATCGCTTCGAACAGATTGCACGATCCGTGGCCCTGCTGTTTCCAGCACCTGAAATATCTGTTTCCGAAATGGTATCCGCCATAACATGGCTGCAGGTGCTCGTTCAATGATACGCATCCGAAATTTAACGCGGCATACGAGACAATCATCTTGAAAGTCGAGGCGGGGGGATATGTCGCCTGCACAGTCCTGTTGAAAAGAGGCTTGTCCAGATCGTTGTGCAGACTGCTCCAGTCCTCTGTACTCACTCCACCCATAAATATATTCGGATCGTACCCGGGACGGCTGACCGCGGCAAGAATGCCACCGGTATTCGGATCCATCGCTATCACAGCCCCCTTCTTCCAGTCGAAAACATCTTCTATAGCCCTTTGCAACTGTATATCCATTGTCAGAATCAAGTCGGAACCGGGGACGGGCGGGCGTGATTCAACAAAACCCTCAAAACCCTCATTTCCCTCCAAACCCTCGTATTCTCCGATACGAACCCCCTTCACACTGATCTCCACCAGCCTTATACCATCCTCACCCCTCAGGGCATCCTCATACATATACTCGATACCGGTTCTCCCCGTGATATCTCCCACACTGAACTGTTTTGGCCCGTTGAGCTCCTCGTCGGTCACCTCTCCGACATAGCCAAGGAGATGCGATGCCAGAGTTCCTTCAGGATACTGGCGACGGTGCTTCATCACCAGTTTAAAAAAAGGAAAAAACGCCTTGTTTTCCAGAAGGATGGATATCTGCCCTTTGTCAGCCGCCTGAACTACTGTCATTTCCCTGCCGTCAGGATACTTCTCTTCCCATTCGACAAGATTCCCGAACATCTTTTCTTCATCGATTTTCAGCCACTCACATGCCAGCCGGAGCCTTTCCAGCTTACCCGTCAACTTGCCGGGAAGAACGCTGATCTGGTAGACGGGAACATTTACCACGAGTTTTGATTCATCGGCAGCCTTAATCATTCCCCGGGGAGCTACCATTTGCTCTCTCTGGATCCTGTTCGATATCGCCAACCTGTTGTAATAATTGTTCCTGATAACCTGCAGATAGAAAAGCCTCACAGCGAGAATCAAGGTTACCCCGATTACAAGTACCAGGAGTATCCTCCTTCTGTGGCTCAATAAGAGCTCACTCTGCCGGTCAATACCCGCCACCAGAACGTACCGTCCTCCCAGGCAGAATATGAAGTATATTGAAGACCACAATACCTGTTACCGCTGTGTAAAGCGCTGACAATAACCCATAACGGAAAACCGAGATAAAAACACTCAGGGGATTGAATGAAGTAGTAATATTGAACAGTATGATATCACCTGCCAGACAGGAGATGAATATAAGCAATCCCTTGAAAAGAGTACTGTCAGGCAGAAACCCGGTAGCATACCTTGCTATTCCATAGGCTGTCACAGACTTGACCAGCGCGTTCATCCCAAGGTAGGACGCGTTACCGAGATCCTGGAGAAATCCCAGCAAAAACCCTATTATCACAGCGATGGCTGGCTTGCGGTTAAGCACGAGTACCACAAGCAGTATAAGGATCATATCCGGAGATGCCTCACCGAGCGATACAACATGCCCGAGCGTCACCTGAAGAACAAAAACAATGAACGCTGTCAGGATCATACGAAGAATATACAACCCCATGCTCCTTTTATTTCCAGCCACAATCGATCTTTCCCCGGCAGCCGTGGAACTTTTGTCACTGTTCCTTCGATTTCTCCGCGCTCCCGATCTTCTCGAGCAGCTGCAGGGTCTTATTACTGTCCCAGTCCCGTCCTCCGACGACAATGAACAATTCCTCGAGAGTATTCAGGTCAATCATACTGACTACACTGACTTTTCTGGAAAGTTCGGTCTTGTTTTCTTCGACACGGAAGACTATTCCAACAGGGAAACCTTTCGGCAGGACCCTCCCCAACCCACTTGTAATGAGTGTGTCACCGGGAAGCAGATCTTCCTCGCGGCCAATAAAATCCAGGCGAAACAGGTTGCCCCTCTCCCAGTTCAATATTCCCACAACACGGCTTCGTTTATCCAGACAACTCACTGACATTGACTTGTTATTCATCAGAAGAATGCGCGCCGATGAGGGAAATGCCTGCATGACTTTCCCGACGAAACCCTTGTACCCTACTACAGACATGCCGGCACGCACCCCCTCGACACTTCCCTTGTCCACCGTGACCGAATGGTGAAAACGGTTCGAGGCCCTGGCAATAACTTCACAGGGAAGGAAATCGAAAGATGAGTCTTTACGAAATCCCAGCAGCTGCCTGAGGCGGTTGCGTTCATCCCTGAATTGCGTCAACCTTTCATGCTCATAAGCCAGCGAAACAGCTATCTTCCTGAGCTCAAGGTTTTTCTGCCGGAGTTCTTCCTTGCTTGAAAAATAACCTTCCATCTTTTCGACGGGGTAGAGCAGAAAGGAACTTATGACCTTTGCCGAATTGATCTGGCTGGTTTCAGCGCGCGATAACATAAAAACCGACAGGGCGATGGCAACTGCCAGCACCGACTTGTCAAGATGCTTCTCGAACAGAAAGGAAATGATCTGCATTTTATAACCGGCTGCTCTTCATGATAATACGTTCATACATGTGAAGGTTGCTGAGTATCTTTCCGGTACCAAGCACGACACATGTAAGCGGATCTTCCACGACATTGATTGGCAGATTTGTCTCTTCTTTTAGAAGAACATCGATGCCTCCCAGAAGAGATCCGCCACCTGTCATCACAATCCCTCTGTCGACAATATCGGCCGCAAGCTCCGGCGGAGTCTGTTCCAACGCTGTTTTCAGGGCCGCGATAATCTGGCTCATCGGTTCAGAAAGAGCTTCTCTAATCTCTACACTGGAGATTCTCAGGGTCTTTGGAATCCCGGAAACAAGATCCCTGCCCTTGATTTCCATTTCCTCTTCCTGCCCGAGATTGGTCGCCGACCCGATGATCATCTTGATATGTTCTGCAGTCTGGTCACCGATCAGCAGGTTGTATGCCTTCTTGATATGCTGAACAATGACATCATCCATCTTGTCGCCACCAACACGGATCGAGATATCTGTTACAATACCGTTCAGGGCTATCACCGCGATCTCGGTCGTCCCCCCCCCAATATCTATCACCATGTTGCCGGACGGTTTGTCTACGGGCAGCCCGACACCAATGGCGGCTGCTATAGGCTCCGCGACAAGATAGACTTCCCTGGCTCCGGCATTTTGAGCTGAATCGATAACAGCCCTGCGCTCGACTTCGGTGATCCCGGAAGGAACACTGATCACGATCCTGGGCCTGATAAAAAACTTCTTTTTCTGAGATCTTCTTATAAATTCCCTGAGCATTATCTCGGTTATCTCAAAATCGGCTATAACTCCGTCTTTCAAGGGCCTCACTGCCACGATATGATCAGGTGTCTTGCCAAGCATCGCCTTGGCTTTTATACCAACAGCATAAACTTTATTATTCTTCTGATCCACAGCCACTACGGAAGGCTCGTTCAGAACTATCCCGCTCCCCTTCAGGTAGACAAGGGTATTGGCCGTTCCAAGATCAATGGCTATATCATTTGAAAAATATGTGGCAATGCGACCTAACAAATTCATGCCTTCCTTTCAGACGTTTACCAGGCCCCTCTCCCTCATACTCACATACCTGTCATCACCGACTATGATATGATCAACCAGATCGATTCCCATCAAGTCGCCGCAGCGGGCAAAACGTTCGGTCAGATCCGCGTCTTCACGGCTGGGCTCAGGGTCTCCTGTCGGATGATTATGCACAATGATAATCCCTGCGGCACTGGCCCTGACAGCCGCCTTGAAGATCTCCCTGGGATGAACGAGGGCTGCATTCAATGAACCGATAGCCACAGTCACTATCTTCAGGATACCGTTTCTCGTGTTGAGCAAAACCGCCTTAAAATGTTCCCTGTCCAACCCTTTCATCTCCGGCATCATCAACCAGGCAATATCTTCAGGGGAACGTATACTCCTCAATTCCTTTTCTCTGCAGGAGATTACGCTGCGTCTACCCATCTCAAAGGACGCCTTTATCCTCATGGCGCACGCCTTGCCGATCCCCCTGAAGTCCATCAATTCTTCCAGCCCTGCGTTTCCAACCAGATCCAGACTCCCGTAAGTATCTACAAGTTCCTGGGCAAGAGAAGCACTTGAACGGTAACCCATCCGCCCCAGGACCAGCGCGAGAAGCTCGGCTTCACCCATCCCGTCCAGACCCCGGACAATCCCTCTTGATCTGAGGGTATCAAACGACGATCCGTATTTGTTCCTCACACACCCACCCCACATCCTTGCCGAAAACTACCAGAAGCTCTTTTTTTATTCAAGCTATTTAATTATTGTTACAGAGGGCCTCAAGTGTAACGACCCTGTCCTTTAACCTGTCCATTTCCGAGCGCGCAAAGTCAGCCCAGCTGTCCTCCGGATATTCCTCTATCAGCTTTTTGTAACACAGAATCGCGTCAGCTGGCCTGTTGAACCGCTTCTCGTGTATACCGGCCATCCTGAGAAGAACGAATGGAACCTCATTCGAAGCAGGATACCCTTCAATAAAATTTCTGTACGCGCTCAGGGCACAGTTGTACTTGAGCGACCTTTCCGCTCCGAACGCCAGGTCCAACTGCGCTTTTTCCTGAAGTGAGAAGCCGGAAACTGACCGCATGGCCTCCGCGAATACGGTTTCCGCCTCGCCGCGTTCCAATATCTTCATAAATCCGGTTATCGCTTCCGTAAAGTGATACGTGGCCCTGCCTTTCTCTCCACTGCAGAGAAAAGCCCTGGCCGCCTCAGCGTGAACTCCCGCATCCTCATGGCTTAACTCAAGATAATTGATATATTCTCCCTGCGCGGCAAACCAGTTGGACTCCCTGAAATATCGCCTTGCTTTGACCAGCCGACGTTCCGCTCTGGCGCCTGCCTTTGCTCCGAAAGCGCTTGCCAGGAGAAACCCGCACGCAAAACCTCCGATATGTACACTGTACGCTACCTGGACACCTTCGATACCGAACTGCACCACCGCAAAGACACCCTGGAAAACCATCCACAACGCAACCGCCAGAAAACCCGGCAGATACTTCCTTCCAGCCCTGTTAACACCCTGCAGTGGCATAAAAACCCAGTAAGCGACACGTATCCTGCTGAAATAGAAACGCGCCATAAAGGCTCCAAGCAGCCCTGAAGTAGCTCCTGACGCCCCCAGGATACCATACCCGAGGTACTGCGGCGAAAATATGCTGGTCAGGACCAGGTGTGACCATACTCCCGCCATCGCTGAAAAAACAAAGATCAGAAAGAAACGTCCGGGGCCGAACCGGTCCTCTATTACTCTGCCGAACAGGAGAAGGTAAACAATGTTTCCGATCAGGTGTAAATACCCCGCGTGTAGAAATACATATGTAAATGACGTTCTGACCGAGGGGTCAGAGGGATAAAATATCATTCTTGCCAGGCGCCACCCGTATTCATATGGCAGGTATCTGTATAAAAGAAAAGTGGTAACAGACACTGCCGCCAGGAACAGAGTAATAGCCGGCGTCCTGCGAGTCTCAATATCGAGCCCCACGGGAAAGTAGTAGAAAAAGTACACTCAGGCCACCTTTGCAAAGGACAACGGGAAGCGCTTGCAAGTAGCAGACCACCTGAGACTAAAGAAGATAAAAAATGGAGGTAAAGGGCGCCGGGCAGAGCGCAACGCACAAAAAAACACCGGCGACAAAAAAAAGGGAGGCACGAAGCCTCCCTTAAAACAGATCAAACAGTCTATCGACTCTAGAAATGATAGATAGCGCTGATCATGCCGACCGGTGTCCCATTACTTGCAGACTGTTCCTGGTAACCGGTCATCCAGTAACCCATGCTGAAAGGAACATCCTTGTTAAGCACACAGTCGATGTCGAAATCACCGAAGTGGAAACCAAGACCGATGTTCCATGAGAACGTATCCCAGTCTTTGTTAGTGGCATACTCAAATGAATTATCATCATCCTCCCAAGTGTAACCCCATGCAGTCAGGGATTTCGAACAGCCGGTCCTGAAGGTCAGCCAGTCTGTAAGATCACTCTCGAGGCCAAGAATGAATTTGGGCATGGTCAAGACAGCAACTTCCCACTCTTCATCGTATCCGTCCGTGTAGCCGGAAGGTGAAGCCTTCCAGAATGCGAAGGGCTCGATGGCAAAGAGGATCATGTTGTCTTCATTGACATTCAGGTTGGCGCCAATACCGAGCTTGAATGCGGTCGACTTGAAGCCGTATGCTTCGTCCGAATAGAACTCATCGACAGGGCTATACGCAAAATCCTTGGTCTCGAAGCTGAAATAAGGCAGCACCAGCTGGATGTTCTCTTTCCAGTCATAGAACAAACGGCCCCTGAATGACATGGCTGAACCAGGATCAGCTTCCAAATCAGTGCCACTGGTTTCTTCGTAGAGATAGCCCGCGCCTGTATAATCAAAAGCCACATCGGCGACCATATTCTCACCGATATCCATACGGAAACCGAGACCGATCGTCGTATACGCCATCCCTTCATTTTCCTCGTATTTTGTACCGAAGTCAGATTCATACATAGAGACTTCAGCTGCGCGGCTGAAGAACAGGCCGAAAGACATGCCTTCCATCTGGTAGCCGTACATCAGCGCAAAGACGTTGGTCAAACTTTCAGTGAAAATATCCACATCATTCCAATAACCCCATATATTCCAGGCCGTCCATGCTTCCGTGTTGGGCCCCTGCGTATTTTCCATCAGGCCGATCGCCAGGGTTCCCCAGCTGCCGTCTTCGCCGATAGCATAGGAAAGGCCGTAATATGCCTCAACAGGATTACCATAATTGAAGTTGTTGGACATCCCTATCATAAGCAGATTGGAGTACGAAGGCAGAGTGGCATACCATGAAAAAACATTGGCGTCATCACAGATATAAGGAGCTACGTCGCCGCCGAGCGCCGCGATCCTGGCATCGGTCGCAAGCGCGGAACCTGACATCGCCATCAGGGCAACCGCAACCATTACTACAAATAACTTCCTCATCATTACCTCCTGTAAGATCTCCCCTGTCCGGGAAGAAGTATTCAGGAACCTTTTCTATATCACCACGCATTCACGTGGATATGTTCCCAATTCTTGATACTGTCTTTCGCTTCAAAAGCGTTTTCCGGTTCTTGCCTCTTCAGCCCCCCTTTCTATCAGATAAGGTTTCAACCTGGAATCTGCAGTTTTCCCGCAGCCCCGTTTCAATACCCATCCAACCAGTTTCCTTCCGATCACCGGTTCGTGAAGCCGGGAAATACTCCTTTCAGAACCCCCGGGCACACAGGTATATTTTTCGAGCGAAAGATTAAAACAACGTGTGAAAACGTGTCAATAACTTTTTAATATAAAATTGACTTTTTTTTAACGGAATTTTAATAATAAAAC
Organism: uncultured bacterium; assembly: GCA_965370495.1. Lineage (GTDB taxonomy): Bacteria > Krumholzibacteriota > Krumholzibacteriia > Krumholzibacteriales > Krumholzibacteriaceae > Krumholzibacterium. The sequence goes on along the minus strand of CBDUUV010000002.1, from coordinate 25,715 downwards.
CCGGGATTCCAGGCGCAGCAATTCCATCAGGGTAGAAAGGATCGCCCGAAAACGAGTTTGCTGGCAAGTTTTTCCTCATAAAGGGGATCGGTTTCGTGGTAGCTGTTTATCCTGACATCTCCAAAAGCATGGATAAATTTTCCTTTGCCCAGAGCGATAGCCACATGCGTTATCTTTTCCCCATCGGCGAAAAAGAGCAGATCGGCAGGCCGAACATTATCGATACTCTCAATGGGGATCATTTTACCAATGACGGATTGCTGATCGGCGTCCCTGGGGAGGGATACCCCTTCAAGCAGATAGACACGCTTGATCAGCCCCGAACAGTCAAACCCTTTTGCAGATGTCCCGCCCCATATATAGGGTATGCCCAGGTAGTGCTTCGCCCTTTCAATAATTCCGTCACGGCTTGTTTCTCCTGCCGGGAGAAAGGCAAGTTCGCTCGCTGGCAGATATCCTTTCTTTCTCCCGGGAAGGGCTATATACACCCGGGCATCATCTGCCGGAGATGCTATAACGCCCGTCCCGGCAACGATATCCGTAACAGGAACACTGTCCTTGTCCCGGCCTGACAGAACATACCCGACATTGACTTTGATTCTTGCATTAATCTTTTTTGCGTAGTCATCGATCTCCGCGCGCGGAACCTCAATAACCGACCAGGCTCTGATCCAGCCATGATAATCATCTTCCATCCTGACAAAGTACCAGTCACCCCTGCTGTCGAGCCTGGTCATCGTCTCGCCCATGATCGCCTGGGATACAAGTTCCGATGAATGATCCGGTTCTCTTCGCAGATCGACCACGCTCGATACCACCCATATAAGTTTTTTGTTTTCTTCTTCCGGAAGCAGCAGCCTTACACACTCTCCTGAGGCCGAACGCAACAGAATGGAGGTTTCTGATGAGCCCGATTTATCGAATCCCTCTATCGAATCAGCCAGGCTTTTCATCAGAGCCGCTCTGCTCATCTCGATCTTCAGTTCCTCCCCGTCCGATGTAACGACTCTGGACCAGCTTGACCTCCAGTCGTATCCAAGTTCCTTCTCCTTCCTGGAGATAAGATCGATGATATATGCGCTGAGATCCTTCATGCGTAATTCCAGCCTCCCGACCCGCACCCTATACCCCATACAGGGGGGGCGCATCGGGAATTTTCAACTACTGAGATGCAACAACTATTTATATCTGCCGAACCGTGCGGAACCTTTTACAAATCCCGGGTCCAGCGCATCCCTGAGCCCGTCGCCGACGAGGTTAAGCGAACAGATGGTCGCTGTCAACACAAGGCCGGGAAAAAGGGTCAGCCAGGGAGCGGTGCGCATGAACGCGATACCACTTGATATCATCCTTCCCCAGCTTGGTGATGGAGGCTGTACTCCAAGCCCGAGAAAACTGAGGCTTGCCTCGGCCATGATCGTCATCCCCAGTCCAAGCGTGTAAACAACCACCAGAGGTGATATGCATTGTGGTAATATGTATCTGGTAACCAGTTTGAAGTGCCCGGCGCCCGCCGACCTTGCAGCCTCTACAAATTCACGTTCCCTGACAGTCATTACCTGGGCCCTCACCAGCCTTGCGATCGCCGCCCAACCCACCACTCCCAGAGCGCTGAACAGTGAAACAATGCCCGGTGAAATCACGGCCATTACAGCTATCAGCAGAAGCAGTGTCGGGAACGCGAAAGTTATATCGGCAAACCGCATGATGACAGAATCTGCCTTTCCACCGAAATACCCGGCCAGCGTGCCGAGGAAAAGGCCAAGAAGAAGAGAGATCGTCCTCGCGAGAAACCCTACGCCAAGAGAGATACGGGCTCCACGCACAACCCGCGAAAAAACGTCCCTGCCGAATGGATCTGTCCCGAACGGGTGCCGTATCGACGGGCTCTGAAGCGAATCATCCAGGTCGATCTCGCCAATACTCTCTGAAAAAAGAATATTCGACATAACAGCCATCGATACGACCGCGAAAAGAAACAAAAGCCCGGCCACAGCAAGCTTGTTGCGCGAAAACTTTCTTGCTATTCCTGATATGCCTGTCACAGATTATTCCCCTTCTGCCTGACCCTCGGGTCAATAAATCCATAACTTATGTCCACAACAAGATTGACCAGAACAAACATCACAGCCATAAAGAGTATCGCCCCCTGTATCACAGGAAAATCCCTCTTCAGAATAGCTTGAACGACATACCTTCCCAACCCCGGCCAGCCGAAAATCGATTCGGTAAGCACAGCGCCACTAAGATAACTGCCAAAATCCGTCCCTACTATCGTAAGAACCGGAATCAGGGCATTTCGAAATACATGTTTGCCCATCACGCTGGATTCGCACAACCCTTTCGCCCTTGCCGTCCTTACAAAATCCTCACCACCGACATCGAGGAAACCCGACCTGGTCACTCGGGCAATAGTCGCCATGGAAGCAAACGACAACGTCACAGCGGGCAGGATCAGGTATCTTACAGAACCGCCGCCGTAACCTGATGGGGGAAGAAGGGAAAGTTCGATCGAAAAGAAGTAGATCAAAAGAAGTCCGAGCCAGAAAACCGGGATCGATACCCCGGCAAGAGACAGGGCCATCAGTGGCCTGCCCAGCCATGGGAACCGTCCCCATGCTGCCAGGGCGCCGGTCAGCACCCCCCCCGTAATGGCCAGTAACATGGCGCAGAACGCCAGCCGGAGAGTCTTTGGGAACCGTTCACGTATACTTTCAGACACCGGTCTGCCGGTGACAAACGACCTCCCGAGATCAAACCTCGCCAGCCTGCCAAGATAGCTGAAATACTGGACGATGACAGGCTTGTCCAGCCCGAGTTCTTTCCTCATGGTATCGAGGGTCTGTTCATCATAACGTTCCCCGGCGAGCGACAGAACAGGGTCACCAGGAATCACGTACATGAGGAAAAAGGTCACTGTCGCGACTCCGAAAAGAATCGGAACAAGAAGCAGTATTCTTTTGAGGATAAATCCTGACAAATCATACGCCTTTATTGAAGTTCGACATCCAGGAACTGCCTGCTGTTGAATATAACGGGAATCCTGTATCCAGACATCCTGTGGGAAATCACCTCATATCGTACTGGAAACCACAGGAATATCCAGGGAGCATCGTTGTATATCATCATTTCAGCATCTCCGTATATCTCGCGCCTTATCCTGTCATCACCGGATAAAGAAGCCGCCACCAGAAGCGAATCCACAATGCTGTTGGAGTATCTCGCCCTGTTTCCTCCACCACCCATGTTGGAAGAATGGAAAAGAGGCGCCAGAAAATTCTCCGTATCCGGATAATCGGCGAACCAGTCGAGATAGAAAGCATCCGGGCTGCCAAGGGCTACCGCCTCCTTGAAAGCCCCCCACTCGCGCGTAACAATCTTCACCTCTATACCCACCCTCGAGAGATACCCCTGCAGGCTCTCCAGTATCCTGCCGCTCTCGGGGTTCTCCCGCTGCCATATCTCCATACTGAACCCTTCAGGCAAACCCGCTTCGGCAAGAAGCGTCCTGGCCTTCCCGGGATCGTACGGATAAATGTCTTCGTGTTGCATACCGTGTTTCAATCCCGGAGGCACAGGCCCGCATGACCTTTTTCCGGCTCCGAACAGGACCTTTGCGATAATCATCTCAACATCTACAGCCATATTCAGCGCTTTACGAACCCGCGGATCGTCAAATGGCGGCTTTGCGTTATTAAGGCCTATATAGACCACTCTCAACTCCTCCTGATGCAGGAGTTTTACTCCGGCGGATCTCCACCTGTCCAGTTCCGCTCTCGGAACTTCGAGTATATCGAGGTTGCCAGTTTCGAATTCCGCGATCCTGGTCATCGATTCGGGGATTATCCGAAATGATATCCCTTCTACATCCGTATTGACGGCAGATGAATAACCGTTGCGCTCCAGGACTAACTCATCTCCCTCATTCCAGGATATCAGCTTCCAGGGGCCGCTTCCGCATGGCTTTCTCCCGTAATTTTTTCCAAGTCTTAAAACATCCTCCCGGCAGACGATCGCCGCCGACGGCATCGACAACAGGCTCAGGAAATGCGCGACAGGGGTTTCAAGCCTTATCACGACCATCGAATCACCAACCGCGATCAGCGAACCTTCGTCGAAGGTGCCACCACGATGAAAGTCATCAGCCCCGCGAAGCGGCTTCAGCACCCACCATCTTGGCGAGGCTGTATGAGGGTCAAGAAGCCTCCTGAAGGAATAGACCACGTCTTCAGCAGTAACACCTCTCCCGTTGGAGAATCCGCATTCAGACAGCTCAAATGAATATACAAGACCGTCGCCCGATACGGACCACCCCTCCGCAAGGGAAGGAACAATCTTCCCGTCATAATCAAACCGGACAAGGTTGGAATGGATAAGGGACACAAGCATCCCCGATGAAAAATCGACCGCGAGGGCAGGGTCGAGAGTCGTTGGTTCGGTCTGCAGGGCCAGCCTTATCACGGGCTGCTGCGAAATATCCGAACAGGCCGGGGTCAACATACCCGTCAGGATCAATACAAGTGAAATCAGGTGTATCTTCATATGGTTATCAGAACATCCGTGTTTCTACCAGGCGGTATTCTCCTCCATGCAGCGTATTCCGGAATATATAGACTATTCCCCTGGAATCGTAATACCACAACTGGTATTCGCTACCGAAACTGAACGATACGCCTGAACGGTCCATTACCCTGTCAGGCCCTCCGAGACGGATATATACCCTCCCCATATCAGTTTCCCATCCCGGCCTGTACTTTGAAAAAAACCGTAATGTATATTTCAGACGGCGCAGGAATTCACTCAATTCCTCGTTTACTCCGGCCGACATGGCCGGATCACGCTTATTCCAGAAGCGGTTCCATTCCTGCAGTCTCTCATGCACGGGAGCATCTTTCAAGCCTGAGAGTTCATCATTGTCCGCCACCAGGGACAGGAGTTCGATCATCTTCGAAAAATGCTCCCTCAGAAGCCCCCGGTTGAGAAGAATAACGAATTTGTCACTCCTTTCCGTCTTCACTCCTTTAGAAAGCAGTTCTGCTGCTACTGAAACAGTATAAAACCCGACAGGAAAGCGGTCGACATTCAGGTCGGTACAAAAACCTGAATACGCCTTACTGCCAATATCTATCGAGCGCCTGTTGTAACATATCACCCTGCCGCCTGAATCGGTTATCCTCACTGATATCAGACACTGATTATCAGAATCCATTTCACTTTCAGGATCTGCAGAAGCGGGAGCAATAACACTGAAAGAAATCCTGATCCATGAATTGAATTCCAGAAATACTGATCCCGGGATCGGGGCAAACCTTTCGAGCAGTGAATCACAAAGGGAAAAGCGAAGCTCCCCATCCGCCGGCTTGTTTTTTAATTCCGATCTGCCCGGCATACTGAAAACCGGTGCGGTGATCTGCAGGACACCTTCATCCTCTCCCACGATCCTGATATCCACATCTCTTTTCAGTTTTCGCGAACTGGCAAGCATCTCGATGATAACTTCCACCTTGTATTTACCGGGATCTATAGGAAAATCCTTTCTCACCGTCGACTTGAGAATAGCGGATCGTGTGTCCTTGTAGGAAACTACCGTAACGGCTTCTTCCCAGACCTCCCCCTTGACACTCTTTTTGTCCTTATCCCTGATACTGAGATAGACCCTGTATCCGGCTTCGTACAAACCATGTTTTTTGAAGAAGACCAGTTTGCGGTAATCAATGGAAGCGCTGACCTTGAGAAGTGTACCCCTCTCACTGTCAATCCCCTGGCTTACCGAAAGCTCGAAAGAAGCATCCAGAGAACGCATTCTTATCTGACCATATGCCGGTCCTGACATCATAAGAATGATGATCAGCAGCAGTGAGCCCCGGGCTCTCCTGCCCAGAAACCGGTATCCGGCCCTGTGGCAGCAATTCATTGGTAACCCTCCCTCGGATCAAGTATAGACTCCATTGAGATTACAGGCAAGATATAAGGACGCGGAACGGCAAAACACAGTATCAGCGTTTTCCCGACGGATAAATATTCCCTACTCGTGGTGAAGAGCTTTGATAGGATCCATCCTGGCAGCCCTGTTTGCCGGGTAGAGGCCAAAAACGATCCCGATGGAGACGGAGAAAACAAATGCTATTACGATCCAGGCAAACGGGACCGAATATGGAAACTTGATTAGATGCGAAACCCCCCTTGCTGAAAGGAGCCCCAGTACGATACCGATCACTCCCCCGATACCCGTCAGGCTGGCTGCTTCGATAAGAAACTGCTGCATGATATCGCTTCTTCTTGCTCCCATCGCCATCCTGATCCCTACTTCCCTGGTCCTTTCCGTAACAGAGACCAGCATGATATTCATGACGCCGATCCCTCCAACCATGAGGCCGATTGACGATATAACCACAAGGATCATACCGATACTTCCCGTTACGTTACCAATCATCTCCTTGAAAGCCTCGGAAGTCGTGATATGAAAATCGTCCTTGTCGCCAGGAGCAACTTTTCGCCTTGCCCTGAGCAGAGCCGTGATCTCCTCCTCACCTTCCTCCAGCGTATACCCATCCCTGATCGTAACACCGAGCTGGTAATCGTCATACTTGCCCGAAAGATCCTTTTCAAAGGTCGTAAATGGTATCACGGCAAAGTTGTCTCCTATGCTTCCCATGATATGTTCCCGTGATTTCATGGCACCGATAACGACATATTCATGATTGCCGATCTTGATTCTCTTTTCGATCGGGTCGCGGTTGGGAAAGAGATCCTTCGCCGGCCCGTAACCAAGGACGACTACTCTCCTGCTTCTGTCCAGTTCAAATTCGGTGAAAAACCTTCCCTCCCCGACCTGTATGCTGTACATGAGCCCGAAATTATGCGAGCTGCCGATTACCTGTATCAGGTTCGTTCTTTCTCCCCCATACCGCAGCACACGCATCCTTCCACCCGGATCTATCTGAAGATCAGCCCTGTCGACTGATTTGCATTCATTCTCTATCGCCTGCATGTCTGCGCGCGCGAACTGCTTTCTGCGGAACATATCCTTTCTGTCCTCTGCACTTCCGAATGGATCGAACCGGGAGATAAAGAGGTATGGCCTGTTCGCTGAAACGATATCCTTCTGTACCCTTGCCCCAAGCCCCGACATGACAGTAACCATCGCGAGAACCGTGGTTACCCCTATAGCCACACCGACTATCAACAGGCTCGAGCGCATCTTGTGAGTACGTATCACGTCCACAGCCTGTTTGAAGTTTTCGAGCCAGACCTGCCTGTGGCTCTGCGTTCGATCAGATTTTTTCATATCGTTACCGGCCATTGTCACTTCTTCTTTCCCCGCTAACGTTATTCATGATGCAGCGCCACCACGGGATCGAGGCCGGCGGCTTTGTTCGCCGGATAGGTACCGAAAATGAGTCCGATAAGAAATGTCGTCACAAGACCAGCGACTATCGACCATGATTCGATCACATATGGCAGAGGAGATACCATGGAGATTATCGCAGCTATCGTAAAACCGGTTACGATTCCCAGGATCCCCCCGATTAGCGACAACGTGATAGACTCGACTATAAACTGCCAGATAATATTCGAGCGCCTTGCTCCAAGAGCTTTCCTGAGACCTATTTCCCTCGTTCTTTCGGTGACCGAAACGAGCATGACATTCATGAGGACCACACCACCAATCACAAGGGCGATCGATACTACAAAGATAAGCGCCTTGAATATATTCGAAGATATCTTTTCCCACAGGGAAATAAGGTTCTGAGAAGTTATGATATTGAAATCATTATCTTCAAGAGGCCTCAGCCCATGCCTTATGCGCATGGCCATCGTAGCTTCATCGACAGCCTGGTTAAGGAGTTCGATATCCGCGGCCTTGACCTTGACCTCGATAGATGTCCTGGCCCCATACTTTTTCAGGAAAGTCCTGATCGGGATATAGACAAACCTGTCCCTGGATTCACCGAACATCGTCCCCCTGGACTTTATCACTCCTATCACCCTGAAATGCTTGTTACCGATTTTTATCTTCTTTCCAAGCGGATCACGCCCCTCGAACAGGTGTTCATTGATATCCCATCCCAGTACGGCCACTGCAGCGCTGTGTTCGTCCTCAATACGGGATATATGCCTCCCGATGTGGAGATCCACCTTTTCGATAACAGAATATTCTTCCGAACGGCCCTTTATACGAACATTTTCGATCTCATTCTTCATAGCAACTATCGTTTCACTTGCGTTCGCCGCGGCTCCGATAAACGATGCTGACGGTATCTTGTCTCTCAGATAGTCGACATCCCCGAGCCTGATGACCTTGTTTCTCGCTATAGCCTTCAGAAACGCGTCGAGATCCGTGATAGCCTCAAACAAATTCACCCTTTCGATCGAGAAAACATTGCTTCCTTCACCGGCGACTTCTTCCTTGACATAATCATCCACCCCGCCGATCAGGGAGACTATGGCGATAACCGACATCGTTCCGACAATGTTGCCAAGAAGCGTGAGAAAGGTGCGCAGTTTGTTCTCCCGAAGCGCGTTGAACGCGATCCGGATTCCCTGGTATATCAGCATAACCTTCATATCCCGGGGTAACCACAGCGTCGGGCACCCCCCTGTAAGGCCGCTATTTCTTTTTGCTTTTCTTTGTAACTTTTACTCTCTGGCCATCTTTGAGGTCTCTTATCGCCTTGAAATTCCCGTTTACGACTTCTTCGTTTTCCTCAACGCCAGAGATGACTTCAAAATATTTCTGGCTGGATATTCCGACCTCGACTGGTTTGAAGATGCCTTTTCCTCCGTCCACTATAAAGACGCCCTCGATCTCCTTTTCAGAATCATCCACCGCTGTCGAATCCGGTTTTTCATATCCTTCAAGATCCTTTGCCCTCCTGACGGTAAGGCTCTGTATAGGGATACTTACAGCATCCTTTCTTTCGGCGACCATTATCTCGGCGTCAGCGGAAAGCCCCGGCCTGACATTGAGAATCGTATCTGTGACAGTGATCACGACCTTGAAATCCACACCCTGCTGTCCTGATGATAATATGGGGCTGTTACCAATTTCCGTGACTTCACCGACGTAAGAAGTATCAGGAAACGCATCGAGGGTTATTTCCACTTCGTCACCAAGCTTGATGTTTACTACTTCAGTTTCGTCGACTTCGACCTCTACTTCGATTGTTGAAAGATCGGCTATCGTCATCAGAACCGTGCCGGCATTATTGAGAGTCCCCATAATGGCGATCTCACCCTCCTCGACATTCAACCTGGTAACGACACCTTCCATCCCCGATGTTATCGTTACCTCCTTCAGATTATGCATGGCGCTCTGCAGCATCGCTCTCTGCTGATTGATCCTGTATCTGGCAGACTCGAGGCTGGACACGGCGATATCATAATTCGCCTGTGCAACCTCCGCTTCCTGGTCAGTCCGAAATTCCCGGTCAAGCTTCCTGATCCTGTCCAGGTCACTTTTTGTCTTTCTGCGTTGGATCAGGGCGCTTTTTTCTTCCTCGACCGATGAATCGAGTGTCGCCTGGAGCTGGGCAACGTTGGATTCCAGTTGAATCGGGTCTATCTGAATAAGAAACTGTCCATCCTTGACCTTGTCGCCTTCCTTGACCGCAACCTCGGTCACTTTACCTATCGTACTGGCGCTTATATCCACCTGTCTTTTCGGGCGTATACTCCCCGAGGCCGAAATGATCATCGCCAAATCCCTTTTCTCAACCGTTTCGGCCTGGACAGGAAAAGCTTTTCCTCTTTTTGCTTTTATATTTACAAATACAAGAAACGCGACTACAACTATGGCGCCCAGAATAATCCAATGCTTCTTTTTCATTAAATCCCCCTGATTGTTCCGTTGAACCCTGATTTTTTTTTAATTACGAACATACTTGTCTGATGATATCAGGCCATCGAATAATCTTACAATACGTCTCGAATACTTGGCGATATATTCTTCGTGTGTTACCATTATTATTGTGTTCCCGGCGTTATGTATCTCATTGAATATATTCATGATCTCTTTGCCGGTGCTGCTGTCCAGGTTGCCAGTAGGCTCATCCGCCAGTATTATCGAAGGGTTATTGACCATGGCCCTTGCAATGGCGACTCTCTGTCGCTGCCCCCCTGAAAGTTCATTCGGCCTGTGAGTGATCCTGTCGGACAGGCCGACCGCATCGAGAGCCTTGCTGGCCCTTTCATGCCTCTCGTCTGGTGAACAACCACCGTAGATAAGGGGAAGCTCTACATTCTGAAGCGCTGTAGCCCTGGGCAGAAGGTTGAAGGTCTGGAATACGAACCCTATCTCTTTATTCCGAATGTAGGCCAATTCATCATCGCTCAGGTTACTGACTTCCTGACCGTTGAGTGTATACAGCCCCGAAGTCGGAGTATCAAGGCATCCCAAAATATTCATCAACGTGGATTTTCCCGAACCCGATGGCCCCATTATCGATAAATATTCATTTGCCGCTATCTCGATATCAACACCGGCGACTGCCATGATCTTCTGGGTTCCCACTTCATAGACCTTCGTTACTCCCTCGACCTTTATCATCATCTGTATTCTCCTGTATCCCGATTACGCCCCCACACGGCAATTCTCACCGGCTATTGTTTCTCCGCCCGGTCGCTCTGGCCAGATCTGCTACAGCAATGAGATAGTCACACTTGGCATCTATGACATCAGCCCTGGCCTGCGTGAGGGCTACCTGTGCATCTATTGTTTCAAGCATCGTTCCGGCCCCCACCCTGTACCGCTCTTCCGCGAGCCTTACATCCTCATTCGCCTGTTCTACGGTCTCTGTTGCAACGCTTATCCTTTCGGTTGCTTCACGTATGCCGAAAAGCAGGCTCTTGATTTCTTTTACAGCAAATATCCTGCTTTTCTCCAGATTGAATTCAGCTATCCTGTAATCCGCCTTCGCTACCGCGACATTCGCACTCGTCAGAAAACGATCGAAGAGATTAAGACTGATATAACCTGTAATGCTCCACTGATATTCCTCTCTGAAGAAATTCAGGTTGTCTGCCATCTCCCTGTCATTCCAGATGTATCCGAAACTGGCCCCGATTACCGGAAACCAGCCGCTCTTGGCACTTGTTATTCCTGACTCTGCGGCTTTTTTGGAGTAATCCAGGCTTTTCAGGTCAGACCTGTGATCGATCGCAAAAGAGATCTCTGAATCAGTATCGTGTTTCATAAGATCAATAACCAGCGATGTATCACCATCAATGATCCTTCCTGTTCCGATATTCATCAGGGCCATCAGTTCCTCACGCGCCAGTTCCGTCTGGTTTCTTGTACGGATCAACGCCAGAAGTGTATTCGAATGCCTCACCTTTGCCTTCAGCACATCGGCCCTGGTACCTGAGCCCACTTCCAACATAGCTTCCGAACGCAACAGGTTTTTTTTCGCCTGTTCCGAACTTTCTTTCTGGACGATATGAAGCATCTTGTTTCTCACTAGATCGTAATATGTCCGTATCACGTCCGCAGCCATTACATCCCTGCTGTATTGAAGCTGTTCCAGAGCAGCATTCCTGTTGTGCCGCGCGGAATTGATTCTGCTGTAGTTTCCTCCACCAGCAAACACGACCAGGTCGGAAGTGATCCTGAACCCGTAGTTATTATAATCAAACCCGGTGTTCCGGACCGGCCGGCCCTGCGAATCGAACTGAACCGAAGAGGGCCCGAAATAAACATGCCCCGATGAAAGCGAGGCAGTAAGATTTGGAAGGAGGTTGCCATAATTGTGTTTCAGATTACTTTCCGATTTTTTCACGCCTTCTTCCGCGATATGCACATCTGGATTGTTTTTCAAAGCTATCTTTATACATTCCTCCAGTGTAAGTACCTCCATCCCGGCAGCTTCACAATTCGAAACAACCGAACCGGAGATTCCTGGAAAACCAGCCATCAAGATCATCAGCGTAAAAAAAATCGAAATAACTCTCATGCCCGCACCTTTCTCCCACAGGTAATATTGTGACACTCAGCACAATAATATAAATATACGAGCTTTCCTGCTTTAAGTTTCAAACAACTTTGTTTCCATGTCAACTTCTTACACAAATTGACAATAAAAAAGCCCGGTACTGTAACCGGGCCCGGTATCGCTGATAATCGCAGTGTCATCTGCTATCTGCCGTGCAGTTTGAACCTGATAGGCACAGCCATCGAAGCTCTGACCGCAACAGTACGCTGCTTGGCCGGTTTGAAAATAAACTTCCTGGCTGCCGCCAGCGCGGCTCTCTCCATAGCCGTAGTAACATCTGATTGTATGATACTGGCGTCTTCCACCTTGCCATCTATGCCGACTACCACCCGGATCAGCACAGTTCCCTCGATTCCGGCCTGCTGGGCCAGGTTCGGATACTTCGGCGCTACATATTTGACCAGCATTGGCGGTTCATCAAAGGCAAAGAAATCCTGGGCTGTTTCAGACGGTAACGGTGGCGGAGGAGGCAGCACGTCTATATTGTCAAAACTTGTAGGAGCTATCTCGACATCTTCATCTACTTCTTCGCCCTCGGCTGCAGCTATCGGGATGGCCGGTTGATCGATTTCCTTGGGTGGAGGCGGAAGCACAAAATCATCCGCGGTTTCGATGACGATGAATTCCTGTTCCTTCAATACATACGGCTTGAACTCGAATGGAGGAGAGAAATAGATTCCCAGAAAATGTATAACAACGGCACCATATAGAGAATTACGCAGATACCTGTTGTATCCTCTCTTGAACTCCTGATTCGCAATAGCTACTGTGGCCACCCTTTACCCCTTGTATTGTAAGGATCTCACTCATCACCGACTGAAACAAATGTCACATTGACGGCGTTGGCTTCTTTCAACTGTTCGATGATCTCGGAGACAAGACTGTACTTTGTGCGATGATCGATATTGAATGCGACGATCAGGGCGCGATTCTCTTCTAATCTGGATTTGATAACCATATCAATATAATCAATTGGAATCAGCTTGTCGTTAATACTTATCCTGTTGAAACGATCGGCCCATACATGTACCAATCTCTCCCTGTCGAGCTCGCTACCTGTTTCCGCACGCGGCAAAGTGATAGGAAGCCCCTCTTCCAGTTTGAATATAGTAGTTACCATGAAGAAGATCAGGAGTAGAAAAATAATATCAGCCATTGACCCTGTAGGTATGCTGTTCGATACAGATGTCTTCTTGGTAATCTTCAAGCTACTTCTCCTCTATGCCCCGGATTTCATCGTCCTCAGCGAGATACGATCGGCTTTGGCCAGACGAAGCTCATCCAGGATATCTATCATAATACCGTAATCTGCATCCGGATGTGTCTCGATAACAATCACAGCTTTGCTGTTCTGAACAAGCTTGTTCTCCACAAACTGCTTCAGATCGACAAGATTGATCGGACCGGTACCCCTAACAACTATAGAACCGTTCGCAAAGGCCTGCAGAACAACTACATTGTCTTTTTTCAACTTGACCGATTTTGACTGCTGCCCGGGCAACGCCATCGGGAGACCCTTCTCGACAGCGAACATGGTAGTCACCAGGAAGAATATCAACAACAGAAAGTTGATGTCAGACATCGAAGCCGTACTGAACTCTGCCGAAACCTTTGCACTTTTTTTGATCATTATTCAGCTCCGAATCACTACCTTGATATATTCAACTCGATCAGTTCATTAACCAGCTCGGCCGAAGCTTCCTCCATCTCAAGAACGAAACGGTCAATCTGCGAAACAAAGAAGGAGTGTCCGATACTCGCCGGAATAGCGATAATCAGACCTGTTGCCGTTGTAATAAGCGCTTCCTCGATACCCGACGCCACAACCTTTGCGCTGACCTGTTCGGCAGAGGCTATAGCAGCGAACGCACTGATCATTCCGGATACCGTACCAAGGAATCCAAGAAGCGGAGCAACCTGGGCTACCGTCGCAATGACCACCAGTCCGCGCTCAAGGAAAGAGGTCTCGATACTTCCTGCCGTCTCGATTGCTTCCTTCACGGCATCAGGGCCGCGGCCTGAACGCAAGAGGCCTGAATGAAGAACAGCAGCGATAGGTCCTCTTTTTCTCTCGCATACTTTCATCGCTCCATCGATCCCATCGGAGCGAATGCTCACAAGTACATCGCCCATCAATCTCCTGACATTGATACGAGCGCGTGAGAGAGTAACAAGCCTTTCTATAATAAAAACCAGGCCGACAATCGACGCGATAAGCAATGCGTGCATGAAGTTTCCGCCATCCGCATACTTCTCGCCGATCCCGCTGTGTTTAAGATTGTACAAGACTACACCGAGCTTTTTTCTCTCTGTCATATCAGCAACATCCTTCGCGACAACCATCGAATCGTTCCTGGCTGTTCCAAGCGAATCCTGTGCTGACTGCAGTGTCGGCTCTATAACCAACATTTCCTCGGTGGTCTCCTGAGCCAGAAGAACTACGGGTGAGGCGACAACAAGACAAAGAATGAAAGCGGCAAAAACAGCCCTTACCGAGTACCTTCTCTCTACCATACGATGCGCTCCTTCTACGGAAAACAAATTAAAATGGCAACAATACCCGCTCGAACACGGTTCTAAATTGATTACTGAGCAAAATTCCAATCTCTCTTAACGGCAAAATAATTGATGTAAGCACTATTGTCAACCAAAAATTCCAGGCTCGTTCCTGTGGCAAAACTGCTCTATTGACGATTCCCGGTATTCTCTTCGAAATCATCGGAGGTGCCAACCAGCAGGTATTGCCCGATCCCGTTTTTGTCTACAAATAAAAACCTCAGCCCGGAACCGATCGTCATTAGATGGTCCTTTTCAAAAAGAGGTTTTCCCCTCATCGAGTATATCCAGAGCTCGTATCCCCCTGTATCCATCCCCCAACCACGGTGCATCCTGGCCCGTTCATTTGAAATATTGTACATCTGCACAACTTCCGTCCCAGGGCCCTTAAAGGTATTATGGATCACAACCTTATACTGGTTATCGAGTTTGTCGATCGCTTCATCAAGATCCGCTTTGTTGAATGGTATGCTTTTAGACACGATCTCGTCGGGCGGACCAAACCTTATATAGGTCTGCCCCCTGCCCGTTAACGCGCCTTTTCGACTGTCACTGAAATTCGCGTTAGCATATCGAACCCTCTCGTTGAAAATATCGTAGTTCTCATTAACTGCCGTATGTGGTGTTGGATCCTCATTTTTCCAGAAATCGAGCAGGATCTTCTCCTGCTCACCTATATTTGCGCTTTTGAATCTTTTAAAATCCGAACCATCGAAAATAATTCTTGCTTCGATAAGAATGTTTCTCTTCGGTTTTTGCCAGTTAACAAGTTTCCAGGCAATGCTGAAATCCTTTCCTGCCCGAGTATACAGTCCCCGGCCGTCTGACACTTCGATATTAATCCTGTAACTTCCAGCAGAATAAGTATTCACGTCGAATTCGCCAAATATCAGGGACTGGCCCTTCTGTACTGAAACAAGCAGATCGAGAGAATCAATCACTTCGTTCATATCATCTATTACTGTCATATAAACATTTATTTCACCGGTTTCGGCTATTTCCGGTATCACCGCCTTTGCAAAAACCGATAGAGTATCATTATTGAGGCCATATATACCGATTGGATTTAGAATGTATCTTCCGTCCCTGTCTTTTCCCCAGATAAGAAAAGGATCGCTGAGAGCAACCCTGCTGTTTGCAAATAACCTGACCTCAATAGCCTCGTCTTTGATGAACGAATACTCATATTTCTTTTTCATCAGGCTAAGAAGTGTTTTTTGTCTTTTTTTGAGATCCTCGACCCGCACACTCAATCGATAACTGCCAGGTTCCACCGTACAGGAATCTGTTAAATAGAGAAATCCAACAAGATCGGAATCCATGGGAACGGAATCCCTGGTATCCAGGATCATTGATCGTTTTTCGTAGAGTATTTTTTTTTCGTGATCGCTCAACACCAGATGCACTGAAACAAGAGCCTGAAAACACCCTTCTTGAGACCCGTTGCAGTTGATTTCTTCTGTCCAGCTGTAGTTGATTTCTTTTTTAGGAATGGCAATCTGAAACAATTCCAGGACCTTGCCATCACCATGCGGCAGGGAACCGGCATCGAGGAAAAACTCGAAATGCCCTTCACCCCTGAGCGACTGCCCCGGTCCTTTCGTCGAAAAAGTAACCAGAATAGACAGAACAATTACCGCAACAAGCTTTGGCCTTCCCATATCAGCAAGAGGGGAACCGTATTACCCCCCAATCACCCCCTCAGTAACTGAAGTTAAGGGTTACTCGGTGAACTGATCCGAGAAAATCAAGATCCTCCCATGCATAATCAAATCCCAGATCGGATGTCTGGCTCGTATCGAGCCTGAAGCCGACACCCCAGGCCAGTTTCTGTACATCGTAGTTAATATTGTAACCGGTTCTGAGATAGAAGAACTGGTTGAAAGCATACTCCATACCTACATTCATCCTCTCAGCATTATCCGCAGGATGAGAAAACTCACCGGAAACAAGAAGAGCATGCATCCCTCTCCTGTAAGCATCCATGCTGAGACCGAGCTTGAACGTAGTCGGCAGCTTGGATGAACGGTCATCGAAATCGACCTCGCCACCAAGGCTCTGATACATCATACCAAGCTTCATCCCCTGAATCCCGATCCTGTACATCACACCAAAATCAGCCACTATGGCCTGGACACTCTTGTCAGCCAGGGCCATATGGATAAAATGCCCCGTAATACCGGCAGAGAACTTGTCGGTGAAATACTTGGCATATGAAAGTCCAAATGACATATCACCCGCGTCAAAGAACCGATTTGTTCCCTCGGGCATATATATGGTTCGTTCTATCTGCGGATCCATCGTCAACGCCCTGGCGCTGATACCAAAGGTGCCGGGAATATATGGTGTCGTAAAGACAGCACCGACAAAATACACGTCGATATCTGCCGGCCAAGTCGTTGAATTCAAGGTCACCTGGGTACGGGAGACTTCCACCAGCCCCGCCGGGTTCCAGTATATGGCAGTAGCATCATCGGCAACAGCTGTAAAAGCGCTGCCCATGCCCGCGGCCCGCGCGGACGTACCGATTTTGAGAAACTGCGCGGAATATGTCCCCACCTTTTCGAAAGGCTTGGTGCCGCCAAAAACGATAACGGGTACCATCATCAGGATCATAAACCCGACAAACCCCCTGCTTTTCATTAATAGACCTCCTGGAAATAGATGCATTAAATTATTACCTTATTACTACAAATTTCCCTATCGCCCTATCGAAGCGACTATCCGTGGGTTCGACAGAGAAAATATATACACCACTTGTAACATTCTGTCCATTTCTGGATACAAGATCCCAGACCAGCGTACCGGAACCGCTTGAGCCATCATGATCAAGTTCCTCGACAAGGTCTCCGGACAGCGTAAAGATCCTGACCTTGGACTCACACGCCGGCAGGTTCCTGAATTCCACCTTTATGCCTGTAGGATCATCCATATTTGGCTCGAGCCTCCATGGCGCCATCGTCTCGGCTGTAGCCGGGTTTGGAACTACAAATACTTCGTCAGTACTATATTCTTCTGCTTCCTGTGAATCGGAAATGGGCCTTGTGTACTGGAAATTCGATGCCGGGTCACCATACTTGTTGGGCCTTATCGGCACTCCCCCCGAAAGGAGGTGATCGAACGCCGTTACACTGTAAAAATAATGCATCCCGTTATGAACGCTGCGATCAATATATTTGTAATACTGCAAGCCCCCCTCGAAACCAAGATTGTACCTTGCAAGAGCCTCCAGGGTGTCGCATGCGAGATTCGTCAGCCCCGGCGGGCAGGGAACAGTATCAAGAGGAAAATACCATACGCTTTCCTCAAACATATCAACAATCGCAGCTTTGTTCGGAAGATTTACAAGCGGTTCGTACTGCCATCCGATGAGATCATCCCGAATTTCTGATATCGGAAACTGGAAATCGATGTCCGGGCTGACGCCGTTGACAATATCCCTCTCCTCGATAAGCTGCCAGAGTTCCCTTGGGGGGCCGCTGAGAACCGATGTACCCAGTGGCCTGCCCCAACCATCGGCCCTCCATATGCGGAATCCCTCGAAATCAAATTCGAGAGTACTGACATCGGGAGTTACTTCACTGAAATTATCCCAAAGAATAACAACCTTGTTATCGCCGGGAATAAGCCTCATGTTGGGAGGTGGCGGTGCTGAACCGACCAGCCAGTGTATCTGTGTCTCTTTACCATTGACCCCGGTCTGAAAATCGGCGAATACCGCGTCCCCTTTCGGACATCTTGTATCTTCCCAG
Source organism: uncultured bacterium (assembly GCA_965370495.1). GTDB lineage: Bacteria > Krumholzibacteriota > Krumholzibacteriia > Krumholzibacteriales > Krumholzibacteriaceae > Krumholzibacterium. Next base: position 7,417 of record CBDUUV010000002.1, on the reverse strand, counting down.
AGCTCGATCTCTTCGTGGCAATCGTTATTAACCCAGATGATCTCTCCTCTTGCCGCTGAAAGTATTTCCATGTTTTCGGTGTCACACGAATCGGGAACAATACCGTTTGCGGGGCCATATACAGGGGTTTCCCTCCCGTTGATACCCGTCTGCGGGTTTCCATCGATATCAAACCAGTTGCCCTGGAAAGCCATCGACGCGCTCGCAGCCGCCTTGAGCATACCTTCAAGCCCCTCGCCACATACAAATGCTACCTGGAGGATCATGGAGCTGTCAGGGGCAAGTTCCCTGAACGGCCCTGTTGACATTAACATACGATAATCCCTCGGCACTTCCGCGTTCCGGTCTTTCTGTGTCTTACTCAAAAGCTCGTATCGTTGAAAATCATTTGTGGGGTCACCGCCATTCTCATACGGCTGATCACCCGAGAAATTCTGATACGAAGTGAGGCCGACCTTCCTGGGAGCATTCTCTCCAAGAGGGTCTATGTCATGTCCAAGAAAGATGATGCCGAAATACCCGGTACACGTACCATCATCTCCATCCTTATCATAGAAATAGGCGACACTGAGCTTGATCGGCACCTGGTTTTCGCCCTTCTGCGCGCAACGGATCCCTTCGAAAAGGCCGGTACAATCGTCTGTCCAGTACTGCTCGCGGTCCCTGCGTCCCGCATCCCCATCTGCAAAGAAACCCACATAGAGATCTTCGATTATATCGCTTCCATAATTCTTGATCTTGTATTCGACACCAACAAATTCATAGAACTGAGGCTCTTCCCACTGATAGCTCTCCTGGCGCACAAAAAGGTGCAGAGGCGTATGCTCAGGGTTGGCCACAACAGCCTGGGGATGATCGTCAGTAAACCAGCATGTGAACATCTGTTTCCCGATCGCGCCGAAATCCTCATCGACCTTTCCGTCCCCGTCATCATCAATACCGTTCTGCCAGTCCTCGTTCGAAAAACCATCCTTGTCATCATCGTCCGGGCTCGGCAGTCTGCTGCCATTCTGTATTCCTTCGTATGCATGGTATATCTTGGCATCCATATCCTCTGTACCCGGGGGCCTGAATTCAATTTGGTATGCCGCTGTCGACACTACGGGTATACCACCTTTCTTCGCGCCTATCCACAGCCCGGCGATGTACAGATACTCTGTACTTGAGTTGCCAGGCCACTGGGCCGAAGGGTATTCCGCAGTAGGCCAGTTGGAACTGGGGTAGGAACCAAAACAGCCCCAGTTGCAGACATGCATATGAAGGTTACCAACGTTATGGATTCCGCTTCCATCGAAAACCCAGATCTGATCCATATCCTTGAGTTTCTCGGCCCAGTCCTCCGAATTTTCCCTGGCGGACACCGGAGACCAAAACAGGGAAACCGTCAGTGAGATTATCACCAACCAAAGACTCCCTTTGCGTAGCATCTTAAGAACCTCCACTCCGTACTTCACTTGATCTAGAATTCAAAACCAAATCCGATTATCCATCGCCTGTGGGATTGCCAGATCGTCGGATCATTTACAGCAATAAAATTGTCGAGTCCATCTTCATCTATATCCTGCAGGTAGGCACCACCGAACTGACCTGTCTCGGTAAGATAGGAACCCCCGTCCATCCTGGCATTCCTCATGCCGGGGAAAACGCCCGGAGCGATTCCGCCAGGCATTAGAACATCCTCGTCGAGAAGATTTCTTCCCTCGAAGAAAAGGGTCAGTTCCTGCCCGTATATATTGAATTTCTTTCTTCCCTGAAGGTTGATCACATGAGTTTTATTCAGGCGATTGGAATTCTCATCCAACGGATCCTGGCGCCTGGCGAAACGGTCGTAAGGCGTCCACGGAAGCCCGCTTCCAAACATGTATACGATCGTGGCGCCCCATTTGTTCGAATCCCGAAGACTGAGAGTCACGTTGAGAGTATGCCGCTGATCCCAGTCAAGAGGCATTTCCTGTGTTGGAAGGTGGCTCAGTCCCTGCGCCGTAATACCAAAGTTCGCATTGGAAGCCACACCATCAGCATAAGAGTATGTATAGGCGATCTCCCCGCCAACATAACTGCCCATTCGTTTGCTTACTGAAAGCTCGAATCCACGGGAGCTGGCATACGTTCTGTTAATGTACCTGAATCCGGTAATACCGGCATCTTCATCCGTTACACGGGTTGAAGAAATCAATCCGTAGATATCCTTGTTGAACACGACGACATTGGCTGCAATATCCTCCGTGAACTGGTGAGATATACCGGCCTGGTACGACACGGTAAGCTCCTCGTTAAGATCGGGGTTGCCGAGAATACCGGCGCCTCCGATAAGTTCCTGGGACTGGAAGAGGTATGCTCTTTGCGGCCACTGGGTGAACCTTCCGTAGTGAAAATGAAACTTGTCCCTGTCAGTGATCGGAAAGGCAAACCCGAGGCGCGGGCTGATCTGGAATTTGTGCTGCTCCACGTTCGGATCGATCTCGCTGTTAACGATCAGAATCTCGTTGTTGTTCCCGGGAGAGAAATAATCTATTCTTACGCCGCCGTTTACTACCATACCTTCATACTCCCACTTGTCCTGGATATAGTAGGAAGCTTCGGGGTTGAAGTTATGGAAGATATTACCGCTTGTCCCCTGTTGGTACGTACCGTCCACGAGCGGGCGCAGGTTTCCCGGAGAGTTGATAGTCTTGTTATCGAGATCATTGTAGATGAACTGAATACCCGTCTTGAACCTGTGGTTCTTCCACTGCTGCGAGGTAATATCAATCTTTGCCAGATAAGTCGTACTGACCCTGTCGCCGAAGAAAGGCGAATCGTAAGCCGTCAGGAAATACGGATACTCAGGGTCGGTATAATAAGCCTGGTTACTCACACCGCTGAACTGGAAAGCGCCACTCGGCAGAATGACAGGAGATCCGGCTGTCAGGTATTCTTCCGGGTCCTTTCCATCGACCGATGTAAACGATTTGAACTGTATACGGCTCAAGTTGATCGAATAGAGAAGATCATCCGTGATATTGTGGTTCAACGCTACCTTTACCTGGAGATTGTCACTCGTAGTAGTTGTGGTCCTGTTTGCCGAGTTGAAATAGACATAGCTCGAGTCATCCCTGAAATGGCTGAACTCGCTGTCAGGGTTCTGAAAACCTTCGAAAAGCAACTTCGATTCATATCTCTCCACCATGCCGGCCTCGTTTATGATCGCCTCATCCCATATTATTTCGACTTCTTCACCGTATATATTGGTGGCAAGACAGGCGTAGAACTGTTCGTAACGGATCAGAAAAGCCCTAGCCTCGGGATTGTTCGGATCCCTCACCTTGGAATATATCACAATGGGATATAGACAGCTGCGCCTTTCCTTCAGCGACCCGGGATAGAACACCGCTCGGGGAAGTTCCCTTGTGATCCAGTCACCATGGTAAAAACTGACATACTGTCCGAATGCCCTCGCGTCATCAGCGCCGGAATCACGGCTTGCGCGAAGGGTCATGAAACGGTACACCTTCTGTACATAACCTTCGATATTCCAGTTATGTGAATAACCCCTGTTAACAGTATGCCCGTAGATCGCTTCCGCAAGCACCTTCATACCCGGCTTGACGGTATACGCAAGCTTTCCCTGAAAATTGTAAGAGTGTCTGGCTCTGTCGGAAAACTTGAATATATCGTTGAGAAAAGAGTGTTCTTCTCTATCGTTGATCATCCAGTGTTCCCCGTCCGTAAAAGAGATTTCGCTGGATGCGTAGAAAGTCAGGCCTTTAAGCGGAAGAGGCCCGCCGAAACCCGCGCTCAACCTGTCATAGTTTGTATAAGTCTTATCCTTACGACCGAAATCATCTGTCATGAATCTCATCTGACCTTCGAAAGTCTTTCCGCCTTCTCTTGTACGAAGCTGTACGATCGCTGACTGGGCATTTCCGTACTCGGCATCCATCCCTCCAGTAATAACCTCACTGTCGGCCGTTCCGAGCATCCCGACCGAAATCATGCCGCCGCCGAGCGGATCGTCGACAGGCACCCCATCAATCTGAAACTGAACCTCGCCGGAGCGGCCGCCCCTGACATGCAGGTCGTCACCTGTTTTGATAATCCCTCCCTTCAGGGCAAGGGCCTCGACAACATCGTCAACGGGTAGATTCTGCAGTTCTTTGCCGGTAACCTTGTGTTTTACGTCACTGTCCTTGACTTCGATCATCTTCGCATCGGCTTCTACGACAATCTCGACGGTCTCTCCCACTATCCTTTCGATGAGCTGGAAATCGACTTTCGCCGTTTGTCCAGCGTCGACCCTGACACCGGATTTCTTTTCAGTTTTGTACCCCATCATCATGACCATGACAGTATATGTGCCAACAGGAACATTTGTTATAGTGAATGCACCGTCTTTCATCGTCATCCCACCCATCTTGGTGTCAACCAGAACAACGTTGGCATAAGGCAGGGGAATGCCTGATTCGGACACAGTCACTTTTCCCGATATCTTTCCGGACTGCGCGAAGGCATCCGCACTGCAGATAAACAGGACCAGGACCGGCAGCAATATCATCAGAAACGCAAAACCCGATCGGCCTTTCATGTGCACCACTCCTTGCCAGATTCAAATATATTCCAACTAGAACCTACTGTCCGGCTTTTATCAAGAGCACGCCGGCAGAACCGATATCTCTTTCTATATCTCATCTCTCCGTTATTCCTCACCGGTAATATAGTTGCCTGCACTTTTTGTGTCAAATAAATTGCCAGACAACCGAAAAAAAATACCTGATCTTTTTATGTTTCCGGGTAAGGGCAGGGACGCGTCCGGACAAAAGAATCATTACCCGAAATCCAGGGCGATTTTTCATCTGGCGGGAATCATAAAAACTCAGGTGGGGACTCTTCAGCTCAACCTGTGGAGCAAAGCCAATATCAATATACAAAACAATTCTTCAGTGTCAAGCGGCTATTCCCATATTTAACTGGTATGACACCGGTTCCAGGCAGCGTTCCGCGTGGTGGCCGGATCGACCCCCACTCAGCCACCCTGATGCCGCGATACTATACAGAACAACCGGGCGCGTATCCGCCGTGGGGGGGCATCAACAGTGCCTCAGACACCCGCATCTCTTGCCTGTACCATATCCTTGATCTTCATCAGGCGGGTCTGGGTACTTCTCTCGGCTTCGCTGAGCTTACTCTCGATATTCCTGATAGTCTCCTCCAGATCAGGTATCAGGACATACTCGAGGGCATTTACGCGCCGCCTTGTCTTCTCAAGTTCTTCGGCCATCTTGTAGAGGGCGTTTTCCTTGCCCGTGAGTTTCATGAGGTCAGGGAAATACCTGAATAATTTCTCAAAAGCAATGTCAAGCTCCGGTGAAGTCGACGAAAACTTATAGGCGGGATCCTTTTCCGGAATGATGAAACTGAATTCCGGGATCTCGATGCTCATCTCGTACCTGCTTTCGATCTCAAGCCTCCCCACAGTCGTAGTCAACGCAAGGGCATCCTCGAGGGATTGCCTGTCGGTCATCGATCTCCCGGCCAGGTAATGCATGCCTGTATCGAGGAACTCTTTTTCAACTGTTTTACGCAGTTCCGTAGTCTCCCTGATAAGAGCAAAGAAATTCTGCATCAATTTTTCCTGCTTGTTCTTAAGCAGCTTGTGCCCTCTCTGAGCCAGTTCGAGCCTCCTCTTGAGGCGGAGCAGCATCATCCTGTTTGGATTGATTTTTCTCTTCAACTCTACTCCTCCGCACCCGCATCTTCGGCAGCAGTGCCAGGATCCGTATCCCCTTCATCGGCTATTTCATCACTGTCTTTTTTCGGAAGGTATTTGTCTATATGCTCTTCACTGATCCGTTTGATCTCAGATCTTGGAATCCAGCTGAGCAGATCCCAGCCGATCGACAATGTTTCTTCTATCGTCCTGTTCTCATCGAGCGCCTGGCGCACAAATTTGTTTTCGAATTTCTGCCCGAACGCCATGAAGGCCCTGTCGGTATCGGTAAGAGCAGCCTCGCCCAGCACAACCGCGAGCTCCTCTACCTCTTTGCTTCTCGCGTATGAAGAAAAAAGCTGGTTGGCAAGATTCGAATGATCTTCGCGTGTCCTGCCCTCGCCGATCCCCTTGTCCCTGAGTCTCGACAGACTCGGCAGCACATTGATAGGCGGATAGATACCCTTGCGGTGAAGGTTTCTGTCCAGAATGATCTGGCCTTCCGTGATATACCCGGTCAGGTCGGGAATCGGATGCGTCTTGTCATCATCAGGCATTGAAAGTACGGGAATCTGGGTGATGGACCCTTCCCTGGCCTCCCCCTCCTTGTCGCCCTTGAGCAGGCCTGCCCGCTCGTAGATAGTGGAAAGATCGGTATAGAGGTATCCGGGATAACCACGCCTGCCCGGGATCTCCTTGCGCGCTACCGAGACCTCGCGAAGCGCTTCACAGTAGTTCGTAAGGTCGGTCAATATGACGAGTACATGCATGCCGAGTTCGAAGGCAAGGTACTCCGCGGCAGTCAGGGCCGATCTCGGCGTCGCTATTCGTTCGATCGTAGGGTCGTTTGCCAGGTTGATAAAGAGGACCACCCTCTCCATCGCCCCTGTTTCCTGAAAATCACGTATGAAATAGTTCGCCTCTTCGAAAGTGATGCCCATGGCGGCAAAGACGATCGCGAACTGTGATTCGGACCCGGGCACCGAGGCCTGCCTGGCTATCTGGGCCGCAAGTTCCGAATGTGGAAGACCGAATCCGGAAAAGATCGGAAGTTTCTGCCCGCGCACAAGAGTGTTCAAACCATCGATCGCCGATATCCCGGTCTGAATGAACTCCTGTGGGTATATCCGCGCATACGGGTTAATCGGATTGCCGTTGATATCGAGCATCTTGTCAGGAATAATCTCCGGGCCGTCATCGATCGGGCTTCCCAGACCGTTGAATACTCTTCCCAGTATGTCTGGAGATACTGCCAGTTCCAGGCTTCTGCCAAGGAAACGGACCTTCGTCTTTGCGATGTCCACATTCCTGGTCCCTTCGAAAAGCTGAATGAGGACCCGGTCACGGTTAACCTCCAGAACCTTTCCCCTGCGCTGTTCGCCCGAGGGGAGCTCTACCTCCACCAGTTCTTCGTAAGTCGCGTGATCCACATCCTTAAGCATCACCAGCGGGCCGGCTATCTCTGCGATAGTAGTGTATTCTGTAACCATCAAGACGTCCCTCTTTCCTCTTTCGCGTAAATGCTTCCGTTACCGGGCGGCGGCGCTTAAACCTCGGTCGCCCTGTTTTCAACAAAGCTTTCGGCTATCTGTATTTTTATTTCTTCCTGCATCTGGTCGAATATCTCGAGTTTGTCCTCATCGACATTCCTCATCCTGGCGATCCTGTCCCGCACCTTGAGTTCGAGTAGTTTTCTTAAAGGTGCTTTTTTCTCAATTGCTTTTTTGCATG
>CBDUUV010000001.1:0-56366 GCA_965370495.1 uncultured bacterium | reverse complement strand
GCTAGTGGGTAAATATCAATTGTTCGCTTTTCGCTTTATCGCTTCCCAAAATGAGCGTGGACTGATGATATCCGTGTTACCATATTTTCTCAATGATAATAAAGCCTTGTCACCGGTAATCAGATATTTTGAATCAGAAGCAGCCGCGACCCCTAAAATCGGCAAATCTGACTTGTCATCAAATACATCTTCTCCCACCGGAAGAGGCTTCTCTACTGAAGCACTCTCTCGAAGATATGTATCGATGTCTGCAAGCAAGGATTGTGGTACCTTTAGTTTCTTTCGAAGATTCTTTTTAACTTCTTTGATGATTTCCTCGCATAAAACAATTTCATGGCTATCAAGACAATACTCGAAGAGAACTTGACAGAGGCCACGGGTTGCGAACGCTGCTATAAGCACATTGGAATCGATGACTAGTTTCATTCCAGGCCCTTGAAAATATCTTCATCCGTGAGAAGCCCTTGGGCCTCGGCAAATGGAAGAACCTGGTTTCGTAACTTCCGAAAGCGATATATGGAAACATATTTTCGGATGGATTCCCTGACAACATCACTAACCGGTATGTTTTCAGTTTTGCTGATTCCTTCGAGAAGTTTTCGAAGATCTTCCGGAAGCCTGACTGTTATTGGTCTATTCATGATCTACCTCCCGTATTACATTGTAATACATTTGGTGGTTTTGTCAAGGATTAACCAACAGTTTATGAAAATCCAGCAACCTTCGCTTCAGCCGCGGGTTTCACTGGCGCGGCGGGTGCATACGCTACTTAGACGGCTGGCATAACCGGCACCAGCTGGTGCAGCAGTTGATCAGTGCCCGGTTGATGCCCTTGTCCTGTGCGCTCCAAGGTTGGACCGTTCTGCCACGAGATGCGGCGCCCTGGCGCCCACTCCCTCGCACGCCGTCTTCAAGCTGTTTAACAACACTCGCTGCATCGAGGAGTCAGGAATTTTCTTCCATTTTCTTATTTAATAAATTGCGATAGGTTTGATATCCGAAAATTCCATCTGGATTCAAACATGTATCTTTTTGAAATTCACATAATGCTTTATAATAAGTCTCAGAAAATTCATTGTCCAACTTGTCTTTATAATACCCAATAGCATTTAGCATTATTTTTATATCTTCTATTGTGAGATTCATGCTGCGCAAATAGAGGGATGTTAAAAGATTCACTTTTTGCATTTTTTCTTTTTCCGAAAGACCTGATAAATATGTTTGATAACCCCTGATCAATTCAACTCTGGTTGGATCTATCATCTCTTTAGCTTGTTCAAGCGATATTTTAGCATCGTCCATGCTCTTTTTTGCGTTTTCGATATTGTTTAAAGCAATTTTCAAATCCTTATTTGTATTTGCCCCATCTTCAGGTACTTTTATCATAATTGGCCGGAAGTTAAAAGACCAAAACCCGTTTAATTATGCAATATCTTTTTAGTGATATTCATCCAGGCATTTTACGTTGAGGCTGTCGACTCCTGCTCTGCATATTGCTTCTGCGAACCTCTTTGCCAGTTGCATGTCGGTTATCAGTGGCACCTCGAAATCCACGGCTTTTCGCCTGATGTGATAGTCGTTATCCAGTTCGTTCTTTTCGGTATTCTTGGGTATGTTGATAACCAGGTCTATCTTTCCGGAACCTATATAGGTAAGTGTATTCGGCTCTCTGCGATCGTCAGGCCAGTAGAGGGTCTTCACCCTGAACCCATGATCCTTCATAAACCTGGCCGTACCGGCCGTCGCGTAGAATTTGTATCCAGCTTCGGCCATCATCCGGGCCGAATCAAGAAAATCCACTTTCATTTCCACGGGGCCTGTCGACAGAAGGATACCTTTCCCCGGTATCCTGAACCCCACCGAAAGCAGACTCTTGAGAAACGCCTCGTTGAAATCGTCACCCAGGCAGGCCACTTCACCGGTGGACACCATCTCGACACCCAGCACCGGGTCAGACCCCTTGAGACGGGTAAACGAAAACTGGGGGGCCTTGACTCCAACATAATCCAGATCGAAGGAAGAACGGTTGGGCGGGCGGACTTCCAGGCCCAACATTATCTTCACCGCCATATCGATAAAATCTATCCCCAGAACCTTTGAGACGAACGGAAAACTCCTTGAAGCGCGCAGGTTGCACTCGATCACCTTTACATCATTGTCCCTGGCAAGAAACTGAATATTAAAAGGGCCCGTTATCTCCAGGGCTCCGGCTATCCTTTTGGAAATCAGCTTGACCCTGCGCATTGTCTCCAGGTAAGTCCTCTGAGGAGGCAGCACGATCGTCGCGTCACCCGAGTGCACGCCGGCATTCTCCACATGCTCGGATATCGCATAACACACAAGTTTTCCGTCTTTCGCCACAGCGTCGATCTCTATTTCCTTTGCGCCGGACAGGAACCTGGTAATTACTGTGGGATGGTCGGGACTCACTTCGGATGCCTTTCTCAGATACTCGTGGAGTTCCTTTCTGTTCAAGGCTATGCTCATAGCGGCGCCGCTGAGCACGTAACTCGGCCTGACAAGTACGGGATATCCGACATCGTCCGCGAAGGCTTCCGCTTCCTCGAGGCTGGTCAATTCCTTCCATCGGGGTTGATCGACACCGATTTCATCCAGCAGGGCCGAAAATCTGTGTCTGTTCTCCGCCCTGTCGATGGAATCGGGTGTGGTACCCAGTATCGGTATCCCCGCCCTGTAAAGAGGGTTTGCAAGATTGTTCGGGATCTGTCCACCCATTGAGACGATCACCCCGGAGGGCGATTCCTTGTCGCATATATCGAGTACCCGTTCCAGCGACAGTTCCTCGAAATACAGCCTTTCACATATATCGTAATCAGTGCTGACCGTCTCCGGATTGCAGTTTATCATGATGGCGCCTTCCCCGTTCCTGTCCAGGGAAAGGACCGAGTTTACGCAGCACCAGTCAAATTCGACGGACGAACCTATCCTGTACGGACCACCCCCGATCACCACCGTCCTCTGCTTCTCACCGAAAACAGGATCATCCGTATCTCCATTATAAGTGAGATAGAGATAGTTCGTCTTCGCCGGGTATTCGGCCGCCATCGTATCTATCTGCTTTACTACCGGAACGATCCCTGCCTTCTTTCTCCTTTTCCTCACAGCCTCCTCGCTGCCGCCGGCCAGAGTAGAGATCTGTCTGTCGGAGAACCCCTTGCGCTTCGCTTCAGCCAGAAGCGCGCGCGGCACACGGCCATTTGCATATTCCCCCAGGCGCAAAGCTGTATCTGCCACACTTTTTATCCTGTGAATGAACCAGGCGTCCACGCCGGTCAGTTCCGAGACACGCTCCACGCCATATCCCCTGCCCAGAGCTTCGGCAATCGCAAAGAGCCTCCTGTCAGTCGGCTGGATCATCTCGGATTCGATTTCTCCGAACTCGATGTTGTTGGCGACCAATCCGTTCATCCCGGTCTCCAGCATCCTGATCGCCTTTTGTATGACTTCTTCAAAGCTCCTCCCTATCGCCATCACCTCGCCGACAGATTTCATCTCTGACCCGAGGACCGGATCGACCATGCTGAACTTCTGAAGATCCCAGCGCGGAAACTTGAGGACGATATAATCCAGGGCGGGTTCGAAACATGCAGAAGTGGTGCCTGTCACGGAATTCTTGAGATCCGTCAGCGAATAGCCGAGCGAAAGCTTTGCAGCGACAAAGGCGAGCGGATAGCCGGTGGCTTTCGACGCAAGCGCTGAACTCCTGCTGAGTCTTGCATTGACTTCAATGATTCTGTAATCACCGTTTTGAGGATCGAGCGCAAACTGTATATTGCTCTCGCCTATTATTCCGAGCTTCCTGATCACTCCGATAGATATCGACCTGAGCAGAAAATGTTCGCTTGCCGAAAGGGTCTGGACCGGAGCGACCACTACGCTTTCGCCCGTATGTATTCCCATGGGATCGAGATTTTCCATCGAACAGATAACAATGCAATTGTCACTGGCGTCACGAACGACCTCGTATTCCAGCTCCTTCCATCCACGCAGGCATTCTTCGATCAGCACCTGCCCGGAATGAGAGAATGCTCTCGTTACCAGCGCTTTCAGTTCCTTTTTGTTTCTGGCGATACCCGATCCGAGCCCTCCCAGCGCGTATGCTATCCGGCACATGACCGGGTATCCGATGATGCCCGCGGCCTCGACAGCCTGGTCGACATCGGTCACCGCCCTGCTGACGGGAGTCTTGAATCCCAGATCGTCGAGTACCCTGACAAAACGCTTCCTGTCCTCAGTATCGAGAATCGCGTCGACCGGAGTGCCAAGGACTTCGACCCCGTGCTGCATCAGAACACCCTTTTCGTGGAGGGCCACACCGGTGTTCAGGGCTGTCTGTCCCCCGAACGCCAGCAGAATCCCATCGGGCTTTTCTCTGGCTATCACTTTTTCCGTAAATTCCGGCGTAACGGGGAGAAAATATATCCTGTCGGCCATGTCGACCGAGGTCTGGATCGTGGCAATATTCGGGTTGATAACCACAGTCTCGATCCCTTCCTCCTTCAGTGCTTTTATAGCCTGGCTTCCCGAGTAGTCGAATTCACCGGCCTGTCCGATCTTTATGGCGCCCGACCCGAGTACGAGCACTTTTCTCATCTTTTTCTTCATCCTGTCGCCCTCACAAACATGTCAAAGATGAACTCCGAATCATCCGGCCCGGGAGAGGCTTCCGGATGGAACTGCGTACCGAAAAATGGTCTTGAGATATGTATGATCCCCTCGTTCGTGTTGTCGTTGCAGTTATGGAACCACTCTCGCCAGTCTCTCGGCAGGGTACCGGCATCGACGGCATATCCGTGGTTCTGGGAAGTGATGTAGCACCGTTTCGTGCCCGATTCGACGCATGGCTGATTCTGCCCCCTGTGCCCGTATTTAAGCTTGTATGTCTTCGCCCCTGCCGCTAGTGCCATTATCTGCGAACCAAGGCATATCCCGAGAATGGGCCTTCCCCGTTTCATGGCCTTTCTGACATTATCGACAGTGACCCCGCAATTCCCGGGATCACCCGGCCCGTTCGAAAGTATTACCCCATCGGCTTCGATCTCGTTGAAATCGCAATCGTAGGGAACTCGTATTACCGTTATATCCCTGTTAAGGAAAGCCCTGATGATATTGTTCTTTACTCCGCAGTCGACCAGGAGCACTTTCTTCGGCCCTCTCTCATACGTTACCGGAACATCGATGCTGACTTCCGCCACCAGGCCCGCGTTTTCCGGTGGAAAGGTTTTTGGGCCGGTCCTGCCTGTGACGATACGCCCCATCATCGTTCCCCGTTCGCGGAGGAGTCGCGTAAGGGCCCTGGTATCGATACCGGCAATCCCGGGCACTCCCGAATCCTCCATCCACGCCGAAAGCGACCTCGATGCGTTCCAGTTAGAATATTCGTCGATATAACTTGATACGATCAGGGCGGAGGCCTGTATCCGGTCGGACTCAAAAAAAACGGAGAGACCATTTTCTCTCCGTTCCGAGGGGACTCCATAGTTCCCGATCAATGGATATGTGAGGGCAAGTAATTGCCCCCTGTATGAGGGGTCGGTGAGACTCTCCGGATATCCGGTCATCCCGGTATTGAACACCACCTCGCCGACCGCCCCTGCCGCGGCGCCGAACCGTACTCCTTCGAATACCGATCCATCTTCGAGGATCAGCTTCGATTTTCTGGTTTTTTCTGGCAATTTGGTCCCCTTTTTGAAGATTGTTCCGGGCAAATCTTCAGGAGCCTAACAAAAAAGAAAAAGGAACACAACATGAATATCACATTTCTCTTCAATACACGGCCGCGCCTTTAAAGAAATGAAACAATATGTATTCTGCTTTCACACCGGGGGGCAGATCATTGTTTCAGAACTATTTCTTGCACGTTAAATTGTTTTGATCTATGCTTGAACTACTAATTCTGCTGTTGAAATCCTGTCAGGCTTTGCCGATCGAGCGTGCTGCCCCCTGAGGGAGATTAAAAGAACTTGAGATACATATTCATAGATTTAATCCGGGCCGGAGCAATTGTTTTTCTGTTATCTGCCCATATTGGCCAGGAAATTTCCAATCCTATTGGCAGATTTTGCGGTGTTTATAATTTTTATTATGTTTCTCTTGGTGGACTTGCCGTAACATTTTTTTTGATTGTATCCGGTATAGTTCTGGAGTTGCAGCATGGTAACAAGAAGATTGTATATTCGCTGTTTATTATAAAACGATGGTTAAGAATTTACCCTGTTTATTATATGAGTATAGTTGTTGGTGTCGCAGCCTATTTCTATAAAACCTATATAGATACAGGATCAATAGCTACAGCTTTTTCAAGCCTGGGTTTCAGTGATATAATTTTAAGTATGACAGGATTATATTCATTTGCGGGTAAGTGGGGTGGTCCTTTTGTTGCAACAAGCTGGTTTATCGGGTTGATCATGAGTCTATATTTGTTATTTCCTTTTTTATCAAAATTCATAAAAAGAAATCCTCACATTACATTTTTCACCTTACTATTTATTAGCGGGCTCTTGCGTTTCATATTAGGCAGATACGGGATTCTTCCACAAAGACCTATTGATTGGTTTCCGTTATGCAGAATTTCTGAGTTTGCTTTAGGAATGTATCTTGCGGTTATCTTACCAACAGGTACTTGGCAATGTTTGAATTCAATGAAAAGAACAGTTCCAATAATTTCCTTCATTAGCGCAATATCTTTTCCTTTGTTTCTAATCCATTTCCCTCTTATTTTTACAATAACTTATTTTACAGAACATGGAATCAATCAATTATTGGCCATTCTTATATTCCTGATACTATCGTGTGTATTGAGTTGGATAGCACTATTAATTGACAGGAATATACCACGAGAAGTTATCTTTAAAAGATTATCTGACAAATTAATTGCAGATAATCGTAGTTAAAATGGCCTGACAAAGGCATGAACTCGGGTTGGATAGTTTTCCTGATGAAACTGGCCCGCTGAAGACTTGACCTGATTCCCTGAAGCGGTTGGAAATCCGCAGCTTTGAGCCACTCATTTCATTAACTGACTTTCCGTATAACAACAGTTGGCATAACCGGCACCAGCTGGCTCGGCAGTTGCCTGTTTCTTGCTTCTTTAATCCAGCTAAGCACCGGGCGCAACTGGCATGCTGATTGTAGTGTCCGGTTGATGCCATTGTTGGCCGGTTTTGCTGAAGATGAAGATCGAAAGCAGTCCGGGACTTGGCGCCCCCACTTCACGAAGACCAAAGACTAATTGAGCGTTCGAGCTTTCCAGAATGGTCGCAAGGGTTGCCGCGGCATCATCTTCCACTCCCCGTTCATAGCGAATTTCGTACCCTCGTGGTTGGCCAACTCGCGACAGAAACGATATTGGGCGTGGAGAGATTACAGCCAATCGAGAGAGTTTCCTTGTATCGAGTGCCGCCTTAACAGCCTGTGCCAACTGCCGATCTCGCTCGGAACTCTCGTCGAAATAGATATCGATCTTATACTTCGCCAAAACGTTCAGTCCCACGGGAAGCGGTTCGCTTGAAGTTTCCTCCATGACAAGTACGCGCTGAGCCCGTTCTGCGATCTCAGCGGATTGCCCAGGATCTCGAATCACGGCTTCGACCAGTCTGCGTTTAAGCTCTGGGTTGAAAGTTTCGACTAGCGCGAGTGCGCTGGTACGCTCGTCAACATCGCCACCAATCAAAGATGGCCAAACAAGTGAAACGAGCGTCAAGTCGAGACCTCGTTCTTGTTGCTGCGTCTGGATCAATGTGACAGTCGAGTTTTGGGCGTAAGCAAAGTATGCAATCGCGATTGGAACAAGCATTTTGGACGCTATGTCCAAAACCTTCCAGATCATGGATCGGCTCTCCTTTTTCATTGGCTATATCCTCGCGATAAGCTGGGTTCTATATTACATCATCCTTGCGGATATCGAATTCCATTCTAATTTATCTCCCTATAATCCAATAAGTGTAGAAATCTGTTCCTCTCGCTGCAAATCGTTAGCATTCTTTAATTGATCAAGTGTATTCCAAGTCAATAACGCGTATGCCATTGTTGAGATAGCCACTGTCGCTGCGCCTACCTCTGGTTTGTTTTCGTTGATAAAAGTCCCTGTTATTCAAATCCCCCCTGTTATTAACACTTCTACTATAAACGAGCGAATATTTCAATTGAATATATTGCTGCCGGCATTTGACACCATGGGGCAGAATACCTATACTTATAGTGTAGGCTCTAGCTATATAACATTTTCAGCGCTGTCTGTATGAGCCCAATTTTCATGAGGAAGGTGGAAAAGATGTCTGCCAGAGAAAAATCTTCATACCGGCCGTTTGTCCTTTGTGCGGCCGCGTTGCTTATTCTGCCATTTCTTGCGACAGGATGCGCGAAAGACTCGGTCACCGGAACATCCACATCCACGGAACCTGCGGGTGAACTGCTGAAGGCTTCAGGATGCAAGGATTTCATCGCCGCGCAGGCGATACCGGCGATAGACGAACCATCGATGTATTACGACTGTTTCGAGTACGAGTACGAGCCTGGCGGTACGCTGACCATGACTCATATCAACGCCGGGTTGAACTGCTGTCCCGGAACCATCCAGGCGGAAATCACGATCGAGGCTGACACCATCATGATCCGGGAAGAAGAGGGGCCCGACGCCCCATGGTGCCACTGCCTGTGCCTTTACGATATCGAATACGAATTCACAGATATCAAGCCGGGGGAATATACCATCATTTTCATCGGGAAATACACGGGCGACGAGGATCATCTCCAGGCGACTGTGCAGCTTTCCGAAAATGCGAGCGACCGGATATGTATCAAGAGAAATATCTATCCCTGGAATACCGGTTCCTACAGTTTGCCCGAAGGAGAACTCATCGACTATAAAGGGTGCAAGGAATTCATCCCATCGGTGGATTTCGATGATACCCCGCGCAACCAGTCATGTGTATCGTACGGATATGACGGCAGCACCCTGTTTCTCGACCACATTAACGCCGGGTTCAACTGCTGCCAGGATATGATCTATGCAGTAATCGTCATCGAAGATGATATCATTACGATCACAGAGTCAGAGGATCCGCCCGGCGGGCTGTGCGACTGTCTCTGCCTCTTTGACACACGCTACGTGATAAGAAACCTGCTGCCTGTCGAGTACACTGTGCGCTTTGTCGAGCTTTATGTCTATAATGACGATCCCGTACTCGAATTCGGGATCGACCTTTCGTCTCCCTTTTCCGGGGAATACTGCGTAACGAGGAAACATTACCCCTGGAATAACGATTGACGCGTGACGGGGGCCTCTGGAGAGTCATGATAAAGCCCCACGAACAACGCGCGGGGATCGGGCAGGTTTTGAACAACCAGGCCCGACCAAACGATAAAAACCTGAAAAAAATATTTTATTGACGTACAACAGGAATTATTTTAGCTTTCCCTCGTATAATTCAGGACTGCTGTGGCAGGTATCCGATTGCAGCGCGGCCGCTGCTTGAGAGATGCCGCTTTTTTCCTGGCCCGATTGTTGACAGATAGATTTGAAAGGAGCCGTCTGTGATCGAGATAACTGGCTTAACAAAATATTATGGCGATGTTTGCGCCCTCGATCATATCGATCTTACGATTGAAAAGGGTAGTATCCTCGGGCTTCTGGGCCCAAACGGCGCAGGCAAGACAACAGCGATGCGAATCCTGACAGGTTTTCTTTCCCCCACTTCCGGCACTGTTACTGCCGCGGGGGTATCAGTCGCTGATAATGCACTCGAGATCAAAAAGATGATAGGGTATCTTCCCGAATCCGCGCCCCTGTATCATGATATGATCATATATGACTACCTGGTCTATATCGCTGAAATACACGGGCTGGATAACAATGCCCGAAACAGAAAGATTAAGGAACTTGCGGATATTTGCGGGCTCAGAGAAGTGATGCATCGTACGATGCACGAACTTTCCAAGGGATACAAACAAAGAGTCGGGCTCGCGCACGCCATGATGAGCGACCCCGAGATCCTGATTCTTGATGAGCCGACATCCGGCCTTGATCCCAATCAGATCGCCGAGATACGCAACATCATCAAGAAGATCGGAAAGGAAAAGACCGTTATCCTGTCCACGCATATCCTGAGTGAAGTCGAAGCGACATGTGACAGGGTCGTTATTATCAACCGCGGCAGAATCGTCGCGGACGGCAGCACAGACGAGTTGAAGCGTTCCTCGGCGTCCGGTTATACCTTAAACCTGGTCATCACTGGCGCAGCAGATGAAGCTGTCAGGAAACTCCTGTCATCCGTCGATGGCGTCAAGGCGGTCAATACCGGAAATGATACCAATGGCGCAGTGTCGTTCAGTCTGGATTGCGACACGGACAGAGATATCAGGAGTGAAATATACCTGAAGATAAAAGAAACAGACTGGTTACTGCTCGAGTACAGCCAGGAATCCAGGAGTTTCGAAAAGATATTCAGAGAACTGACAAAGGAGAACTGAAAATGCTGAGGGCCGGTATTCTTGCGCACATATTCAAGAGGGAGTTCAGGGTATATTTTGTATCCCCGATAGCATATATCGTGATCTCCATCTTCCTTGTCCTGACTGGCTGGTTTTTCTTCTCCACATTTTTTCTCTACAACCAGACCCAGATGAGGGATTTCTTTTCCCTTCTTCCCATAGTCTTTTCATTCATCATTCCAACGGTGACGATGAGGCTTTTTTCGGAAGAATTCAACACAGGATCATATGAGATCCTTGCCACTCTTCCTGTTACCTTCACAGAGATCATCGCCGGCAAGTTTCTTGCCGCCGTGACGTTCGTTGCCATAATGATGGCGCCGACATTGAGCTATACCATTTTCATAGCTTTTCTCGGTGACCTTGACTGGGGACCGGTCGCAGGCGGCTATCTCGGCTCGATTCTACTGGGTGGAGCATTCAGCGCGATTGGGATCTTCGCCTCTTCGCTGACGAGGAACCAGATTATAGCTTTTATCGTCGGCATGATAATCTGCGTCACTCTGACGCTTATTGACAAGCTGCTCTTTTTCCTTCCTGAATCGATGCTCGGTTTCTTTCAGTATGTGGGAGCAGGGTATCATTTTCAGAATGTCGCCAGGGGTGTCCTGGATTCCAGAGATTTACTGTATTTCGCCAGCCTGATATTTATCGCTCTGTATGGAGCGCATCTGGTTGTCGAGGAAAAGAAGTAGGGGGGCACGCAGTATGACATCAGGAAATCGATATGTAAAGTATTACAAGTTCCTGGCTTACCTTGTAGTCATTGTTCTTGTCAATATTGCGGGGGGTGCGAATTTTTTCAGGATCGACCTTACGTCAAATGGATTGTATTCGCTGTCCAGGGCGAGCAAGGAAACAGTGGCGACGCTCTCGGAACCACTCACAATCAACGTCTTTTTCACAAAAGACCTGCCGGCCCCGCACAACAACACGGAGCGTTATCTACACGACCTTCTCGAGGAATATTCAGCCCATTCGAACAGGTATTTCAATTATCGCTTCTACGATGTAAGCGCTGATGAAGGTGATATCAGCGAAAAAGCGAAAAAGAATCAACAACTTGCAATGGACTATGGGATATATCCCGTCCAGATCCAGAACATCGAACAGGACGAGGTAAAGTTCAAAAAAGCGTATATGGGGATGGTCATAATCCACGGTGACGTAATAGACAAAATCCCGTCGATAACAACCACCGAGGGACTCGAATATACCATTACATCCAAAATCGAAAAGATGAACAACAAGATCAGCGTACTGCTCAATCTGGAAGAACCGGTAAGTATCAAGCTGTTTTTGTCGACTTCGCTTGACGCGATCAAGGCCCGTCTGAGGATCGCGAATATCGATCATATTCCGGCAAAAATGGAGACAATCGTAGGGGAGCTCAACAAGAAATATTACGGCAGGCTTGCTTTTTCTCTCCATGATCCCTCGATCGATACCTCGCTGGAAAAGCAGGTAACCCACTACGATGTCCTTACCCTGAGATGGAAGGCGGCCGCTGGTTCCGGAAACGGCGCGGCAACAGATCGACACGGATCGGCGGGAATAGTAGTCGAAAAAGGCGGCACATACGTTTCGATACCGCTGATCAATGTATTCAGATCGCTCTTTGGCACGCAGTACCAGATGGCGGACATGAACCAGATGCCGGAAAAACTCTCCGAGATCATCGATGATGTTCTCGATATCAACAAGAAGATCGGTTATCTCTCCAGTAATGGCACAATCCCCCTCGCTTCCGCGCAACGACCCGGTCAGCCACCGCAGCAGGAAGCCCTTTCAAATTTCAACAGGCTTATCTCGATGGATTACTCGGTAAGCGATGTCGATCTGGGAGGAGACGGGATTCCAGACGGAATCGATTGCCTGATTATAGCCGGCCCGAAAACACGATTCAACGATTACGAGCTTTTCCAGATCGACCAGTTCCTGATGAAGGGCAAATCGCTTGCTCTTTTCCTGGATCCGTTCGAGCAGATAGACCCCGGGCCAAACCAGAGACAGATGAATTACAACCAGGGACCCATCTTCCGGCCGATCAATACCGGACTTGAAAAATTGCTTGCCCATTACGGCGTTGAAACAAAAAAATCGTATATACTCGATACGAACTGTTTTGAACAGAAA
Organism: uncultured bacterium; assembly: GCA_965370495.1. GTDB lineage: Bacteria > Krumholzibacteriota > Krumholzibacteriia > Krumholzibacteriales > Krumholzibacteriaceae > Krumholzibacterium. The sequence goes on along the minus strand of CBDUUV010000001.1, from coordinate 43,718 downwards.
CTGCCCCCGATGTACGGTGGAGGGAAACAGCCGATCTACTTCGCGCCGATAATAAAGAATGAAAATATAAATAACAGGGTACCGTTCATGAAAAATATCAAGGCGTTGATCTCTATCATGTCCTCGCCTGTCGAAATGAAAAAAGACAGGCTGGCATCGAATGGCCTTGAAGGGACGCTTCTTTTTTCTTCATCCGACAAATCGTGGGAGATGAGCGGAAAAATCGATTTGAACCCCGTGTTCATGCGGCCACCCGACAACCCGGACGAGATGCGAAATATACCTATGGCTGTCGTGATCAGTGGTGAATTCCCCAGTTATTTCGCCGAGAAGGGAATACCCGAAAAGCCACAGGACAATCCGGAAGAGGGCGGCGAAAAAGAGGGCGTCACCCCCGAAGCAGAAATATCACTGGAAACACAAACACCATCGGAGACACGAATATCATCTCAGACACCTGCAGAGGATATATCGGACGCGGGAGCATTTATCAGAAAAGGGAAACCGGGCAGGCTGTTCCTGATAGGTTCCGCGGCGCTTCTCGGAAACAATGCTCTTGACGAATCCGGCAAATCGACTAACGCCACGTTTGTGTTGAATATCCTGGACCATCTCAACAGCCGTGATGAATATGCTTCGATGAGAAGCAAGATGCAGCAGTACAATCCGCTGAAGGAAACATCAGGTGGCGTAAAAACTTTTACAAAAAGCTTCAATATCGCCGGGCTTCCTGTTCTCGTATCGCTCTTGGGCGCGGCTGTCTGGTTCAGAAGAAAATCAAGAAAACGCATGATACAAATGATGTTTAAAAAGTGATTTCGGAGGAAGGCAAATGAAGATCAAGAAAGAATATATAGCCCTGGCCGTGATCATAGCCGCTCTGTCATTTTACCTGGTCTCGAAGAATACAGACAGGACGCACTATCAGCTCCCCGAAGTCCAGGCGCCTGCCGGAGAAGATATAAGCAAGCTGGTCTTTTCCACGTCCGGCGGTACGATTATCCTTGAGCGCTTTGACGATGTGTGGATGATCGAACCCGAGGGATACAGGGCTGACAAGTCTCCGGTAGGGAGAATGATCGACGCGATAACCGGATTTTCGATTACAACCCTGGTGGCTGAATCGGAGAATTACGCGATATATGACCTCGAAGACGACAAGAGAATAAAACTCGAAGTCTATTCAAGAGCTGACGTGGTCCTGGCCTTCGATATCGGCAAGGTGGCATCGACCCGCCGGCATACTTTTGTCAGACTGGAAGGTGCTCCCGGCGTATACCAGGCCACGGGAAACCTCAGGAACGTTTTTGAAACCGATATGGACAGATTGAGGGACAAAGCCGTCCTGACTTTCAACAGCGACGAAATAACCAATATCGAGATAATGAGCGAAAAGGGCTCGCTTCGTCTTGTCAAAATCGAAGAAACCGCGATATCCATTTCGAGCGGCGATGACGAAGGGATACCGGCACCCCTGGCTCTGCGGTGGCAGACTGAAGACGGCATCGTGCTGGATGACGGGGCTGTGACCCGGATGATCTCCGTACTGGCAGCTCTCAAATGCGATACCTTTATAGATGGCAGAAAAAAGGAAGATTTCAGTGTCCCCCTGTATACCGTTATGATACGGGGAACAGAAGTAGAAACACTATCGATCTTCGGGATTGTCGATGACAAATATCCCGCGATATCGTCTCAGAGTGAATTTCCATTTCTGCTCCCGGGCTGGAGAGCTGATCAGATCATGAAAGAACTCGAAGATCTTGCTGAAAAGGATCCCGCAAAGCCCACCCCACAGGTTCACCCCTGATTTCTCGGAAAAGGACAGAGTGGATTTTCCTGAAAAACATAGCGCGGGAAATGTTTTTTGAAACTTTCCTGCGGCCCGGTCGTATCAACTATTACAGACACGCGAGTGTCCTTTGCTGTTTCAGGACGCATAAACCCAACCCCCCTGGAAGGAAACCTTTAATGGACAAAAGAGTAATACTGGCTCTGGTACTGGTCGTTCTTCTTGCGGCAGGCACGTTGAACGCCGCCGTGGAGAGCCGCCTCATGCGCCGCCCCGATATTCACGGGGACAATATCATCTTCTCATATGGAGGAGACCTCTGGCTGGTTTCATCATCAGGCGGAGCAGCTTCCCGGTTAACGACACATATCGAAGGCGAGGCTTTTGCGAAATTCTCTCCTGATGGAAAGACGATCGCATTCTCTGCCGGATATGACGGAAACTTCGACGTTTACACTATCCCAACCGAGGGCGGCGTGCCGAAAAGGCTTACATACCACCCAAAGGTAGACATGGTCCTCGACTGGCACCCTTCAGGAAAAAAGATTCTTTTCCGAAGCAACAAGGACGCAATGACAAACCCGGGGCCCCGTTACATGAGGCTCTATACTATAGATTCCGATGGTGGCTACCCCGAGGTTCTCCCTCTCTTCGAGGGTGAACTTACATCGTATTCACCGGACGGAAAGAAGATCGCCTATAACAGGATGGCAAGGGAATTCAGAACATGGAAACGGTATCGAGGCGGTATGGAACAGAATGTCTGGATCTATGACTTCGATAATAACACCGCCGAGAAGCTGACAGATTATGATGGAACGGACGCCTTCCCGATGTGGTACGGAAAGAGTATCTATTTCATCTCAGACCGTGATTATACGATGAATATCTTCTGCTGCGACCTCGAAACAAAAAAGACCAGAAAGATAACAAATCACAAAAAATATGATGTCAAATGGCCCAGTCTTGGCGGCGACAGGATCGTATACGAGAACGCCGGGTTGCTATACGTTCTCGACCTCAAAACAGAAAAAACAGAGAAACTGGATATAATCGCCCGTTCTGAACACAACCTGAAAAGGCCCGCGTACACCAGCGCCGGCAAGATGATCCGTTCTTTCAATATATCGTCTTCCGGCAAACGGGCCGTGTTCGGTGCCAGGGGCGACATCTTTACCGTACCCGCGGAAAAAGGAGAGGTACGCAACCTGACTCAAACAAGAGAAATTCGCGAACGCAGCCCCGCATTTTCTCCAGACGGAAACCAGGTTGCTTACCTCTCCGACGGGACAGGCGAGTATGAGCTCTACATCACCAAACCCGACGGCTCTGAAGAAGAGGAAAAAATCACGTCGGGAATGGGTGAGTTCCCGTTCTCCATCAAGTGGTCGCCCGACAGCAAAAAGGTTTCCTGGTTCGATCAGACCGGCAGCCTCTATTACATCGATATCGATTCGAAAAAAACCGTGGAGGTCGACCGGGACGAATGGCGTGACCTTGGAGACTATAACTGGTCGTCAGACAGCAAGTGGCTAACCTATTCGAAAGTCGCAGATAACGGTTTCAGGTCGCTCTACCTGTACAATGTGAAAAAAGACGAGACGCACAAGGTGACTATCGGCCTCTACAACGACTATTCTCCCGTATTCGACCCGGATGGAAAATACCTCTATTTCCTTTCGGACCGTACGATCAACATCAAGTTTCATACTTTCGAAATGAATTTTGATTTCGTCTCGCCCACCAACATCTGTGTTCTCACTCTCGCCGCCGATACACCTTCGCCTCTTGCCCCGGAAAGTGACGAAATCGAGGTAAAAGAGGAAAAAGAAAACGGCGATAAAGACAACGGAGAAAAGGAAAAAAAGGACGAGGACAAAGACAAGAAAAATGATGAAGAAGAAAAAGAAGATGAGGAGCTGAAGATCGATATCGAAGGGCTTGGAGACAGGATAGTATCCCTTCCAATCGGTTCCGGCAATTTCATGGGGCTCAGCGCCGTATCAGACAAGATCATCTATGGGGAACTCCCGATGAACGCGCGGGTGATCTCTATTGGCGCCAGTCCGGTCACCGGAGCGCTCAAATACTTCGATCTGAAAGAACGCGAGTCGAAGACTATCATCAGCGGAATAAATAACTACGAGCTATCGTCGGACGGCTCAAAGATAATCGTCAGCGCCATGGGTTCGTACGGCATCATAGATGTCGCCCCTGGCCAGAAAATCAGCGATAACTCCCTGAGCACAGACCTGCGCATGCTGGTTGACCCAGCCGAAGAGTGGAAACAGATATTCTACGAAGCATGGAGGCTGGAAAGGGATTTCTTCTATGTCGACAACATGCACGGGGTCAACTGGAACAAGATCAGGAAACGGTACGAAGTCTTCCTGCCCTACCTGACCAGCAGAAACGACCTCACCTATATCATTGGCGAGATGCAGGCCGAACTGAATGTCGGCCACGCCTATGTATATGGCGGGGCAACAACAGGGCCAAGGGCTCCGAGGGTCAAAGGAGGATATCTCGGCTGCGATTTCAGCATCGACAAAGACAGCGGCCGTTACAAGTTCAGCAGGATCTACCCCGGCAGAAACTGGGACAGCAATTTCATTTCTCCGCTCGCGCTGCCCGGTATCGACGTCAATGAAGGCGACTACCTGCTGTCGATAAACGGGCACGAACTCGTTTACCCCGAAAATCCTCATTCCCTCCTGGAGAACACGGCAGGCCACCAGATCCTTATCAAGGTCAGCGCTGATCCATCCGGCAGTGACGCAAGAGAAATCACTGTCGAACCTTCCACAAACGACACGAATGTCCGGTACGCCGCGTGGGTAGAGGACAACCGGCAGAAAATCCTCAAGGCCAGCGGCGGCAAACTCGGATATCTCCACGTTCCCGATACCGCGGTGCGGGGCCTGATGGAGTTTGGTAAATATTTCTATCCACAAACCGATATGGAAGGGATAATCGTCGATGTCCGCTATAACAGCGGAGGCTGGCTCCCCAATTTCTTCATCGACAAGCTGGGCACGAAACTTACAAACCTGTTCGCGCGCCGTAATTACAAGGCCGGCAAGACACCAGGGATAGCGGTCAAGGGCCACCTGGCCTGCTTGATTAATGGATATGCCGGCTCCGGCGGAGACGCTTTCCCCTACTATTTCAGACAGGCGGGACTTGGCCCCCTGATCGGTATGACGACATGGGGCGGCCTCGTCGGTTATGACAGAAATATTGCCCTGATGGACGGCGGAATTATCACGATGCCTTCAATCGGGTTTGTCAACCTCGAAGGCGAGTACGATGTCGAAAGAATCGGCGTCAAACCTGACATCAGGGTCGACAACAGGCCCGATCTCGTGGTCGAGGGGCGTGATCCCCAGCTGGAGAAAGCTATAGAGTACCTGATGGAACAGATCGAGAAGAATCCCCCGGCTCTTCCAGTGGTCGAAAGAGATCCGGACAAGGGTTAAGCAGCGGGATCCTACAACACCGCGTTCGGGCTTCGTAATGAGCAGCAACGAATGCCCGATAAGAAGGCCCCTCTATTACGGAGGGGCCTTCTCTGATTATCCAGTTCTTATCGGCAGCCAGAGGGGATACCCTGTGGCTTTCATAATCACAGGGCTTTGCTTCCGGCCCCGGTGCCCTTGCCTTCACCCCAGATCCTTTCTATATGCCCAGCCGGAGGAGTCCATCTTTTTACCAGGCTCACAATAAGGATTACAACAAAACTTACCGTTGTCCCCGCGATAAACCCATGTATTCCGAAAGGTTTGCCGAGCCATGTCCATATGATAGCGGTCGCCGATCCGGCGATCATCGACGCAAAAGCGCCTGTCCTGCTCGCCCCTTTCCAGTAGAGACCGAAAAGAAGGGGCCAGAGGTTGGTCGACGCGATCACAGCCCAGGAAAACCCGGTGAGCACGAGAATAAGCGCGGGCGGTTTGAGCGCGATAATCAAAGCGATAATGCCGACCGAAGCGCTTACGATCCTGTTTGCCCTGACTTCCCGGGGCCCGGTTATCTGCTTTTTCAGGCCGTTACAGTAGACATCCCTTACAAGCGAACTGGACACGATGATAAGAACGCCGGCAAAAGTCGACATACCGGCCGCTACAACACCGGCAAGCAGTATTGCCGCTCCCCATGGTGACAGGACCAGCCTTGAGAGGGATGGAATAGCGAGATCCGGGTTCTGAAGGTTCGGGATAAGGATTCTCGAAAAAGCCCCGTTCAGATATGGAAGCACGGCGACTGCCGCGCCTACCGTAACGATTACTGTCCCGAGCCTGAAGGTCTTCTCGTCCTTGATCGAATAGAACCTTATCAAGAGCTGGGGCATGCCCCAGACGCCAAGGCTTACCACAAGACAAAAGCTGACAAGCCCGGCCCATCCCCAGACGCCGGGAGTATTGACATATTCCGGCCCGATTTCGGCAAGCTTCCGCATACCGGAGCTTAATCCTCCTACCGCGCCCACCGTGCGGAATGTGAGGAGCAGCAAGCTGAAGATCATGACCCACGCCTGTATCAGGCCGGTCCAGACAACCGCCCTGTACCCTCCAAGCACTACATAGAATATGATGACAATCCCCGAGATAAGCACACCTGCCCAGTACGGAACATCCATCAACACTTCGAAGGAATTAGCCATTCCCTTCACCACGCTGACATTGTAAATGATAAGGAAAATGAATACGATCATCGCGGAAAAGATACCGGCCGATGGCGAATCGTATCTTTTCGCAAAAAATCCCGAGATCGTATTGACACCCATCCTCTCAGTGAAGAGCCGAACTCTCTTGCCGAGAACGATCCAGCACAGGGTACATCCGACGACAACATTGACAGCTCCGATCCACACAGTCCCCATCCCGAACTTGAAGCCGAACGCGCCTCCACCGATTATCAGCACCGAACTGAAATATACGGCAATGAATGAAAGCGCGGTTACCCATGGCCCGATCGAACGGCCTCCCAGGATAAAATCGTCTGCCGATGAAGCACGCCTCGCGCTCCAGACCCCTATTGCGATCAATACACCGAGATAAAGGACAAGAACTACTACGCACGATGAAAAAAGACTCAAGATCTCTCCTCCCACACCTATTGGTTACCGGTCAATATTCCTGTCATGCCTGATTTCATTCACAGCCCACAGGATCGACGCGACTATGCTTGCGCCGACTACGATGAATGCCGTGAACGTCAGCCAGGGCATGTTGAATGGACCCATCTCTCACCTGCCTTTCAAGCATTAAAAACTGTAGAATACTTCCCACCTGAGAAAATTCGCCGTATCACTCCTGTCATTGTAGTAATCACCCGGCGCGAACCTTTCCCACAGGAGGTGGCCGGATATCTGTTTTTTAATCGCCCACTCAAGTTTGAATGCCGATAGAAGGCCCCTGAAGTTTCCACCACCAAAAATGGGCTCAGAAGATGCCTTCCCCGGCACAGAATCGGGAAAGCTTTGGGGAGCAACCATATAGTAAAGGGAAACCTTCAGAGTAATTTTCTCCACAGGCTTTAGCGAAACTCCGAGATTCGGAGCGAACAGGTTGTCCCAATAGGCTACGCCATGTTCATGCCTGGCAAGTGTGTATATATATAGTTCGCTCCATTTCGGCCAGCGGCTGTAGAGCGGGTTCCATCCTTCGTACTCTCTGGTTCCCGGATCATCCCCGGACAGATAGACCACTCCGGCGGTAAGAGCCGGCTTCATCGCTCCCGGAAAATCGTACGTACCGTGAGCGTATCCCCCGAGACCTCTTCGGGCGTCATCCCCCCTGTCACCCAGCTGGTAAGCCCATTCAGTGGCATAATTGATACGCCCTCCCACCGTACCGCTCAATCGCCCTCCAAATGTATATATGTTGCTCTCGGGCAGAGCATTGTCGTCATGCTTTTCGTTTTTGAAGAAACAGTATCCTTCGATTTTTTTTCCATCAAGCGAAGTATCTGTATAGTACACCCCGGCGCCTGTCTCTTTATATTCGATCAGCGGCTGGTGCTGGCAGTTGGCAACGGGCAGATAGTTGTCCCGCGAAGGATCGGACAACACATGAAATTCCAGCGATCTTTCTTCGAAAGCAACCTTGACGCGTACCGCATTGAAATAGCCTGTGCGCGAACCGTCCCCTGGGCCGCCGTCCATGAAAAGGAAACCCTCCCCGTACATGATATTCTGCCGCCCGGCCGTAACGCTGACCGGAGAGCCCCCGATACCGGCATATGACAGGTAGAGTTTTTCGAAAACAAGTTCGTTTATTTCAAACTCTTCGTCTTCGTATCCCTTCGTCGACTTGAACCAGTGCCTGTGTTCATTGTTCAGCGCCACGTGCAGCTTCAGGCCATCCACAGGCTGCCATTCACCCCAGAGCCGCAAACGGGCCCTGATAAAGTTCCAGTCGTCCATATCGCCGTCACTCAGGTCAAACCCGTTCTGGATATATGTCTGCCTGACCCTCTCGTCAAAACCCCACTTGAACCGGTTGCCTCCTTCAGAACAGGCGGCAACAGAAGGTGCAGTGGCAAGACCCATGGAAATAACCACAGCAAGCAGGATACAGGCCGCGACAGATCGCATCCTTTTATCTTTCCCCAGGGCCCATATGCCGTTTGCCATGATACTCCTTTCGATGCCCTGGAACATACCGCATCGACCCAGTCATTAGCACCAGGCGGATTGCATTCGTCAAGCGCGCTTTCACCGGTTTAATAACCGGCTCATCGCCGCGTATCCACCCGCATATCTTTGGTTCCGGCAGATAATAAACGAAATCCTTCCTGTCAATCCACCTTTTTATCCGCCCCCCGTGCACTATTTTTCCAGGCAAAAAGCCTGGTAATCTGGTATAATTATTTTACCGGATCTGTCCAGGCACATATGCCCGAAAGGAATGGTATGAAACTGTTATTCTCGATCGCTATATCAACATTGCTGACAGTCCTGCTGGTATCCGTAGCGGAAGCCGGGCAGGTCTCTGTGACCTACCGCTTCGGAAACCCTCGCATGGAAAAGACGGATAACGGTTTTTCGCGCATATACTTTCCATCAACGGTCCAGGCCGGCAGAGCTGGCGGGCCGAGTTTTCCCTTTCGCGGCGCGCAGATTCTCCTGCCGCCGGGAGAACGGGTTTCGGGTTTAACAATCAGACGCCGTGGCTGGAAAAAGATCGAAAAGAATATCCGGCTGCATCCGAGACAGCACCCTACACCCGGGATCAACAGGGACAACATGGACAACCGCCTTCTATACGACAGCGCCGTTTACGAATCAAACGAGTGGATTCATCCACCGGTATCTGAATTCAGCACACACTATTACCGGGGACACTCTATAGCCGTTGGAAATTTTACCCCTGTCGGATTCCGTCCCGCGGCGGAAGAAACAGGATACTACAGCGAGATCGAGATTACCATCGAGACAACCTCTGGCGACGGAGGCTCTCTCTGGACCGCGCCTGGCAACCGGGGTCCACGGGCGCTCGACCTTCTTCGCACCGACGCCGCAACAAAAAAGTATCTCAAAGATATCGTCGACAATCCGGATCTGATATCTCTCTACAACGGCCTGGGCCCCGAACCTCCCTCCGCGGAAGGCGACTACGAATACATGATCATAACCAGAGCGGATTTCGAAGACGATTTCGGGCCGCTCAGGGATTTCTATACCCGCCGCGGCATGAGAACAAGGATCATGACCTTTGAGCATATCGAAAGTACTTACCCGGGAAACGATTCCCCCGAGAGGATACGTAACGCCATAATCGGCGAATATACCGATAACGGAATTACCCATGTCCTTCTGGGCGGGGACGGCGATTCGGGCAGCCTCGTGGGTATACCGTTCAGGGGACTGTACTGTGGAGTTCAATCCTCTTCGTGGTACGAAGACTCCGGCATCCCTGCCGACCTCTATTTCGCCGCGCTTGACGGCAGCTGGAACACGGATTCCGACGCTCTGTGGGGCGAACCCGGCGAGGAGGATTTCTATTCCGAAGTATCCATAGGACGGGCCTCGGTCGATTCTCCTGAAAAGATTGCGACATTTATCAATAAAACAACGATGTACCAGGAATCGCCCGTTTCGTTGCAGCTTCGCAACGCGCTTATGCTGGGTGAACATCTCTGGAGCGATCCGTTGACGTACGGCGGGGATGAGATGGACCAGCTCATCGACACATGCAGCGCCTACGGCTTTTTCACGAAAGGGATGGACTCCGGTTTCAATATCACGAAATACTATGACAGGGACCTCGGGAGTTGGGCGAAATCCGTGATCTACGACGAGGTCAATGCCGGCACGAACTGGCTCAACCACGCAGGCCATTCCAATTCATCGTATGTGATGAGGCTCCCTATCGGAGATGTCAACGAAACGAATTTCACAAATGACGGGATAACAGCCAACTTCTCGATTGTATATACCTACGGCTGCATCGCCGGCGCGTTTGACATGGACGACTGTATCGGGGAAAAAATCGTTAATATCGGTACTTTTGCCTGTGCCTTCATAGGTAATTCCCGTTACGGCTGGTTCACCGAGGGGACGACAAACGGGCCCTCGCACCATTTTCAACGGGAGTTCTTCGATGCTGCCTTTACCGAGGGCTATACAAACCTGGGCACGGCCAATCAGCGATCAAAGGACGAGACAGCTCCGTTTGTAGATCTTCCGGACGAGTATGAACCGGGCGCTCACAGGTGGTGCTTCTATACTCTCAACCTTCTCGGAGATCCGGCTCTTGACGGCTGGACCGACACGCCATCCGCCATGCCGGTGTCACATTCGCCATCCATCGCGAGGGATGAAACGATTTTCAGTGTCTCTACAGGCACAGAAGGAGCACTTGCCGCTCTCTACTGGAATGGTACCTGTTTCGGCCGGAGCATTGCGGTTGCAACGGGCAATATATCGATGACACTCCTGGAATCGATCCCCGGAGATGTCGACTCGCTCGTATTAAGCGTCACCGCCCACAACAGATATCTGTACAGGGACACACTGGTGGTCAACGAGACAACCGGCTCGGAAACTCCTCCACCGCCGCTGGCTATTCTCGAGCAGAACCGGCCGAATCCGTTTAACCCCTCGACCGTCATCTGTTTCTCGCTGGGCGATGACAGCAGCGTGGACCTGCGTGTATACGACATAGCGGGAAGAGAAGTCGACAAGTTGATCAGCCGCAGGATGGAAGCGGGCAGTTATTCGATAGAATGGCAACCAGCGGGACTGTCGAGCGGCGTATATTTCTATGTGCTGAAAGCGGGCGAAACAAGGATCAGCCGCAAGGCCGTTCTGCTGAGGTAGTGCAGGCCCCAGGTTGAATTTTTTTAAGTAGACAACCCCCCATTCGTTAATGTAGATTGAGTCTTTCAAGAACAATCCTTGAAAAAACGTTTACGATCGACAATACAAGCCATTGTCAGGCCAGCAGTTATTGATATGGAGGCAAACCGGATGCGCGATTTGATAGTGAAAGCAAAATCCGACGGAGTCGTATTCGTCGAACTCGAGTTTACCGATATCTTCGGAGTACTCAAATCTATCGAAATCCCGATCGAAAATCTCGCCACCGCCGCGGAAAGAGGTGTCTGGTTCGACGGCTCTTCCATCAGGGGATTTGCCAGGACAAAAGAAAGCGATATGTATCTCAAGCCGGATATCTCTACTTACGCCATTTTACCAGGAGCCGATGGCAGCAGAAAAACAGCAAGGTTCATGTGTGACGTCTACACTCCCGATGGAAATCTCTTCAGCAGTGACCCCAGGGCCGTTCTGAAAAAAATCGTCGCCGAGGCACGTGAAATGGGTTACGAATTCAACGTCGGGCCTGAAGTCGAATTCTACCTTTTCAAAAGGTCGGCTGACGGGAGTTTTGTGACTCCCGAGTTTGATACAGGCTCCTATTTCGACAGTTCGGCCAAGGACATCGGTAGCGATATCCGCAAAGAAATCATGGTGGCCCTGAAGGTATTCGGAATTGATTCGGAAAGAGCACACCATGAGGTCGGTGTCGGACAGCACGAAGTCGGATTCAGGTACGGTGACGCGCTGACAACGGCCGACAATATCATCGTATTGAAAAAAATAATAAAATCCATAGCTCACAGACGCGGGCTTATAGCTTCCTTCATGCCAAAACCTCTCTTCGAAAAACCCGGAAACGGCATGCATATCCATTGCAGCCTTTTCAGCGACGATGGGACTCCCGCATTCTACGACGAGCATGATCCTGACAAGCTTTCCCCATTGGCCAAGAATTTTATTGCGGGGCTTCTCGTTCATATCAAGGGAATGTGTGCCCTGACAAATCCCACTATCAACTCCTACAAACGTCTTGTCTCCGGGTACGAAGCCCCTGTCTACATCTGCTGGGGAAGCAAAAACAGGTCAGCACTGGTACGAATTCCTCATTTTACCAAGGGGAGGGAATCATCGATCAGAGCCGAGCTGAGATGCCCCGATCCCAGTGCTTCTCCCTATCTCCTGTTCGCAGCCATACTCAAGGCGGGGCTTGACGGAATCAAAAACAGGGTAGAACTCGCGCCTGAGATGGAAGACAGCGTATATGAAAAAACCGGCCGGGAACTTCTCGACATGGGAATAGAGATCCTGCCGCAGACCCTGGAGGAGGCTGTACGGCTCTTCAGGGAGAGCGACCTGATGCGCGACCTCCTGGGAGATGAACTATCCACCAAGTACGCAAATGCGAAGGAAAAAGAGGTGCAGGAATTCAAGTCCGCGGTTACTGACTGGGAAATTGAGAGATATATCGACAAATGCTGACTCGACGCGGCCTCACAACGCGCCACCACCCCCTCCCTTTGCATGTTCTGAATATAACAGCGATATATCACCTCTATCCGCGCTGAATCATGCTGACGGGAAAAATTTTTGAAACTTTTTCCGTTTTTTTTCGTTTACATCAACAGGAAACAAAAGAATACGACACCACACGACCGCTACGGAAACTGGTGGCAGAATCGTTTACGGATACCCGCATGGGGCTGTGAGCTGATCCCGTCGCCCTGTTTCTTTCAGTAACGCTGCTTATGGAAGGACAAACATGCTCCCCCTGCCTGGATACAGTAACAGCCGTGTATTCTTTTTCTGTCTGATATTGATCCTGATGACAGTATTCCCGGCCAAGCCCGCTTCGGCCGGTAAATCCATTGAAGATGATCCTGCCCTGTTCAAGAAACTGAAGGCTGTCCGGATCTCAAACGGAAGGATCCATGTGGATGGTATTCTGAATGAATCCGAATGGGCGAAAGCACCTGCAGGGTCCGGTTTCATACAACAGGAGCCTGAGGAAGGAGCCCCGTCTACTGAAAAGACAACCATCAGGGTCGTTTACAACGATAATAGTATATTTATTGGAATCAGGGCTTTTGATTCGAGCCCGGACCGGATCAAGGGACTTTTGACCCGAAGGGACGAGGATTCTCCATCCGACTGGATCAGCCTTGCTTTCGACAGCTACAATGACAAAAGAACGGCATTCGAGTTCTCAGTCAATCCTGCCGGTGTGCAGACAGACGCTTTCTGGTTTGACGGCAATGACCGGGACGAAAACTGGGACGCCGTCTGGCAAGTTGCTACACATATCGATGAAAAAGGGTGGACAGCCGAATTCTGTATACCTTTCAGCCAGCTCCGCTATGCCAGCAACGGGGACACAAGTTCCTGGGGATTCCAGGTCCTCAGATCGATCAACCGAAACAACGAAAATGCTTTCTGGAATCCTGTTCCGAGGGATGTCAGCCAGATCATAGCCAGGTTCGGCAGGCTCGAAGGGCTTATCGACCTGCCCGCATCGAAAAAACTCGAGATACTTCCATACATGGTTACCAGTGCCGACAAGTATGGCAACCCCGATGGCAACCCCTTCCTGGCTGACGACTGGGGGCTTTTGGATGGAAACAACCCATCCTACCGGCTTGGCCTCGATATCAAATACGGTATTACAAGCGATATCACCCTTAATATGTCGGTCAATCCCGACTTCGGACAGGTGGAACAAGACCCGTCGGAATTCAATCTTACTGCTTTCGAGACATACTTCGATGAAAAACGGCCTTTCTTTATCGAGGGCGCCAATATATTCAACTACACTATAGGGTTTGGCGACATGGACAGGGAGCGTGTCTTCTATTCCAGGCGTATCGGCAGAAGTCCCCACCTGTATGCAGGAGACGCGGCAAGGCTTGCCGGTATTGAAGACTACTGGGAGAATACACCGCAATTTGCAAAGATACTGGGTGCGGCCAAAATAACAGGAAGGACTTCGAACGGATGGTCGATCGGTATTCTCCAGGCCGTTACCGACAAGGAGGAGTCGCTTGTCGAGCTGCCCGACGGAAAGCGTTTTGATGTGGCAGTCGAACCCATGACGAGCTATACGGTCGCTCGTGCCCGGAAGGAATTCAATGACGGAAAAAGCGCTGTGGGCGGGATCCTGACAAATGTCTACAGAGATCTTCCCAACTCTGATTTCGATTTTATGAACACTACGGCGATAACCTCCGGGATCGATGTCGAGCACCGCTGGCACAACGATGAATACAGCGTGAGGGTAAAGATGCTGGGAAGTCACATAAGTGGCAGCGAAGAAGCGATGATCAATGCCCAGGAGTCACCCTTGAGATACTACCAGCGCCCCGACGCTGACCACCTCGGAGTCGATTCGACATTGACTCACATGGAAGGGTTCGCCGCAACATTCTGGGGTGGAAAATTCTCGGGAGAACCGTGGCTTTTCGGCGTGGGATTCAATACAAGAACTCCGGCTTTCGAGCTGAACGATGTCGGCTACACCAACGATGCTGACAATACATTAGGTGTCCTGTGGGTCGGATACCGGCATTATGAACCGGGAAAGATCATCAGGAACTGGAATCTGAACACCAATTCCTGGAAGGGTACCAATTATGGAAGAGACGATACCGGCGCAGGAGGAAACATAAACGGCTATCTGCAATTCATGAACTACTGGGGATTGTACGGAGGCATTGCTCTCAACAATGAACGTCAGAATAACAGGCTGTTGTGGGGAGGGCCTTCCGTGATCATTCCCGGAAGGTTCACCACGTGGCACGGATTTCATACAGACAACCGCAAAATGATCTCCTTCAGATACGGAGGCTCCGTGAGCAGGAATTCGGAGGGATTCACTTCCTATGAAATATCTCCTGGGATCACGATCCGGCCTTCGGGCAGATTCAACATATCACTCCGCCCCTCGTACAACATCAGCACCAACGACCTGCAGTACGTCGATTCATACGAGGATGCTGAAGGTGATCATTATATCCTTGGACGCATCAACAGAAAGACCTTGAGGATTACGACCCGTGTCGATTTCACCCTTACGTCGAAAATGTGCCTGCAATTCTATGGCATGCCGTATATCGCGGCCGGCAAATATTCGGATTTCAAGGAAGTCACCGCGCCTCACGCTGACAGATACGGTGACAGGTTCACTCCGTTCGATTACTGGAACAACCCGGATTTTAACTTCAAACAGTTCCGTTCAAATCTTGTTTTTCGCTGGGAGTTCGCCCCGGGCTCGACGATCTTCCTCGTGTGGTCAAGGGGAGCAACCGATTTCGAAGAAGAAGTCGGTGATTTCAGGTTCAGCAGGGATATGAGAAGGATGTTCTCGTCGGACGGGGACAATACTTTCCTGATAAAGATAAACAAGTGGTTCAGCATCTAAGATCGCTTTATAGTCCCGGAAGGACGCATTAAAGCCCGTAGGAAAGATATTTTCCGCGGGCTTTTTTGCGTTTATTCAGCCAGTGGGAACAAAGTCTCCCGCAGGCTGATTTTTCAATATGATATTTTCCCGAAAGTATGATAAATTACACTGAAGAATAGTTGCTTAATACAATCGCCGGGCAGGAGCGTGCAAGGCACGTTTCCAGGATTTTTCTATGAAAAAAAAACGCGTTCTTCTCATAGGCCCTCTACCTCCCCCGATAGGAGGAGATACTGTCTCGACCCTGAACCTTCTCGAGAGCGCCTATTGGAATCAATCGGGAATAGAGATAGATCATATCAATACATCCGCTGGAAACAGGGTAAGGCTGCCTTTCGAGAAACGATCTCCGCGTGACCTCTTCAGGGCCATCCGCATTCTGTCGCAGTTGTCGTACAAACTTCCAGGAACCAATCTCGTTATGGTCTGGGCAAACAGCGGATTTATCTGTACATTGGGGCTTCCTATAATATTCTTCTCTTTGCTAATGCGAAAACCTGTTCTGGTCAAAAGCTTCGGTTCGTTCCTGGCAGAACGGATCGAGAAATTCCACCCACTGAGAAAGCGCCTGGTTACATCAGCGTTGAAAAAATCGAAGTTTGTTTTACCAGAAACCCATAACCTTGCAAATCAACTTGTCAATATTACCGGACTGGAGCATGAACACGTCCTGCAGTTTCCCAGTTTTCTTCCTGACAAGAACTTTCAGGCCATTCACGAAAAGAAAACGTTTTCGGGACGTTGTGTCTTTGTCGGGCAAATAAAAAGGGAGAAAGGTGTTTTCGAAATCATCGAAGCGCTGAGGGGAAAAACAGATTTCTCATGTAATTTTTTCGGACAGCTGGTCGATCGTGACCGCGACACTTTTATGGAAGAGATCTCCCGGGCTGGAAACCTTGAATACTCCGGCATTGTAAACGCGGAAAATGTCACCGAAACGATACGTGGTTATGATGTTCTGTTACTTCCAACATATCACATAGGGGAAGGGTACCCGGTAGTAATACTGCAGGGTTTTGCCGCCAATGTTCCAGTTATAGCGACGGACTGGAAAACCATTCCGGAAATAGTCATGGATGGAACTACGGGAATACTTGTCCCGGTAAAGTCCGCGGAGGGGATCATGGATGCCCTGGAACGACTCGCTTCGGATAACATGTTGTATGACTCGATTGCGGCCAACGCGTTTGGTTTTGTAAAGGAATTTTCGGAAAAGCTCATAGTAAAAGATCTTTTGATAGCAAAAATTTCCGGGCTGTTATAGAACTCGAAGTCGGATCTTAAAGATATTTAGTGAGAACTGATCAATTACCATGCTGTATAACCTGATTCTGGAAAAAGCTATATTGCCTGCCGGTGATCTCCTTTTCGGGACATCATTCATGCACCAGCTCAGCAACTGGAGAAAGATACAGCATTTGTCAGCCGGCGAGATATCAGCTATACAACACCGCAATCTGAAAGCGGTCCTCGATCATTCGACCAAAAACATCCCATATTACCGGGATATGAAAATTGAATTCGACGAGGATCCCCGCAGGTGGGTCAGGAATTTCCCGATCCTGAGGAAAACGGAAATCAAGGAAAATGAGGACAGGCTGGTATGCAAGAGCAGGGAGAGATTGATCCCTCATGTCAGTAGCGGCTCATCGGGGGTTCAGACCAGGGTATTTGTGGATAAAGGTGAAGAGTCAATATCGAACGCTATACAGATGCTCTGGTGGGAGTGGGCCGGATACAGGATAGGCGACAGGCTGATCCAGACCGGGATGACACCA
Organism: uncultured bacterium; assembly: GCA_965370495.1. GTDB lineage: Bacteria > Krumholzibacteriota > Krumholzibacteriia > Krumholzibacteriales > Krumholzibacteriaceae > Krumholzibacterium. The sequence continues at coordinate 26,370 of CBDUUV010000001.1, read as the reverse complement.
GGCCGGGGTTTTAGAAAAGCTCTTAAAGATCTTTTTTTCAGAACGAAATATGTTACCGCCTATAATTATTCCGAATCATATATAGAAAGATTTCTGAAAACCGTTGATCGTTCTTCCGGATTCTCTCTGGCAGGCTACGCATCCTCTTTATATCCGATCGCGCTGGTCGCCATGAAAAAGATGGAAAACAGGATCGGTTTCAGAACTGTAATCGCCTGGGGCGATAAATTGTTTCCGCATTATCGCAAAGCGATCGAATCCGCTTTTTCGACCAGGGTTTTCGAAACATACGGATGTGGTGAAGGTTTGCGCATCGCCGCTCAGAAAGATCTTGAATTCATGTATATCATGAGTCCCCATGTCTTTCTCGAAATAGTGGACAAAGAGGGAAACAAGGTCCCCGATGGCGAGATGGGGTATGTCCTGGTAACGCGACTCGACGGTTATTCGATGCCCCTGATCCGTTATTACCTGGGAGATCTGGCAGTGAAACTGCCAGCCGAAAAATATCCGGAAGGCCGTGAATTGAATTTTCCCATACTGGAAAAAGTTATCGGAAGAGACACTGATATTGTCCGCACTGGATCAGGCAAGTACATGATTGTGCATTTCTTTACGGCCATTTTTGAACATATACCGGAAATCAGACAATTCAGAGTGGTCCAGAAAGAGATCGGCGGCATAACGATAGAATATATCCGTGACAGGAATTTCTCTCCCGGCATTCTCGAGAGTGTGAAGAAAAAGATAACCGATTATATTCAGGAACCCTTCGAGATCCTTTTCGAAGAGGTTTCGAAGATTGACCCCAGTCCTTCAGGAAAGCCGCAGATAGTCGAATCAAGCCTGGAAGAAAGACCGTAGTTTTCAGGAAGTTGCCCGGATATCGAAGCCATGGCCTCCTTCAGGATTGACTTGCCGCTGAGGCTGGGGTACATTCGAATAAAATTTGTTGTTTCAATTACTCAATACTGAATAGAAATCAACACTATGAAAAAATACAAAATATTTAAAATCAGTGCCTTGGGCTTACTGTTATTACTTAGCTCTTGTTTATTTTTTGATTCACAAACAAATAATAACGAATCACCCTGGAACAAAAAATACGATTTCATCTATGATATTCCGCCTGTACTTTTTCATTATCATCATGGAATTCTGGCAGGAAGTTATCCCCCTGATCAAGAAATAATAGAAACCAGCTTTAACGATGTAAGTTGTTTTTTAGGGCATGTCTGTTTATGCGGTGCGGGAGGATATCGTATTTCTCAGATAGCTACAGATTTAATAAAAGGGCCCGTAAAATCCCTGGAAAAAGACGGGTTTACACTTATTAGTAGTAGAGACCATACTGTAAGCGATGTAATTGCCTATGTTCTGGGATGTATACGAAGAAATAATCCTGAAAAAAATCATTACTTCATTGATGAGACTATAATTTCTCCCAAAAGGGTATATCACTATTATATTGGCTATCATCCGCGAAAGAAGGCTGTCCACATTGTGTACAGCAAACATTTACTCATTGGAAACGAACTGATGGACAGACTCTGGAAAGTTGAACTTGCTTTTGATAAAAATCCTGATTCTGTAAATCAAACTGATATTAAATTATATCAGGATACAATGGTCGACATAGTTAAAGAAGTATTACAGGGCCAGAAAAAAGGTCTTTTTGAAGTAAAAGCAATTGAATATGATGAATTTTTATCACGGATAAGTAAACTGCAATCAAGTGATTATTAATGTTGCATACCTGCTATTTTGCGCGCTTTTCACATACCATCCCGGCAATTCGGCTTCCCAAACTTGACAGACCAGGCGGGATATGATAGAATCATGTCAGTAAACAAGAAGAATCTCTCCTCTTCTTATTCTCTGCGTAACAATTGTTATATGGTCTAAATCCGCATTTTTTTGCTTTTCCGAATTCAGATAGATATAAGGAAGTTATTATGCGTTACCTGATCGCAACGATCGCGTTGCTGGTTATTGTAATCAATCCTTCATTTTTAGTAACGGGCGATGCCTGCGCGAAAGGGAATACCAATTTCTCACAGCGGGCCTGGAGCCAAAGCACAGCCATAGACAGAACATGGCAGGATATGGTCGGCAAAACACCTTCAGGGTTAACAGGTACCCGCGGCACGGCTCTCACCAGCCGCAGCACCTGGACTTTCCATGGTTCTTCCACCAGCGGTTCTTCCAGCAGTGGACATGGACAGATGCACCGTTATGGAAAAAGGTGGGACAGCCGGCTCAATACCTCCGGGTATATCCATAAGGGTATCTCTGGAGCTTTCATGCCTTTGACAAGCAGGGGCCGCAACGGCGCCTCCCGTGGAACTGGTATACTCCGCAATCCGGCGAGTGCCGGGCGTGGCGGAAACAGACGCTTGCCAACCAACTTCGTGAAATTCAACCGAAACGGCAGCGTACGCAGCGGATCCGAAAGAAGCCACCCGAAGATCGGCACCAGATTCAGCAGCAGCTCGAGAAGAAGCAGGGTTTCGTCTATCGGAAACCTCGGTTCTTCCCGTACAAGAAAAAGACGTTAGGACAGGCCTTGTGCAGCTCAGGCCCGGATCGATGTACCCGGGCGAAGGAAACGGAAAAATGTCGGAATTCTTTACACGTTTCCCCATGGGGGAAAATTCCCAACCGGGCTCCTGCTTAACTTGTTACTTTACGGGAGGATACAAACGCGAGAAAATGGCATACAGCTTGCGTTATTATACGGTGAGATTTACATTTTGAAGTAATTTATAAGAAATTTCGACATCTCAAAGGAGCAGACATGAAAAAGACCTATCTTCTGACATTGACTGTATTGATGGTCGCCGTGCTTGCCGGCTCGGCCCTGGCGGTACCCAGGCTGCAAACCTATATAGTAGATTCAGACTATTCGTACCGCTACAACAGTATCGACAGCAAATCCTGGATTACGAGCTCTCAGGAATTCGACCTCAAGGTTGTCGGGTACTGGGGTTCGGTCGATGTTTCGTCAGAATTTGGCGGTGGGGCAGTGATCAAAACCCGCGGGTTGAATGCTCCGGTATACGATTACATGGATTGTTATGTTGCGATCAGCGTACCAATCAATCAGTCAGGAACCATCTGGATAAACGGTGTCGAAATCAACTCTTTCTACGTGTATGGAGACGCTGTGCCTATGGAGGCGACTCCAGCCTGGTACCTGCGTTCCATGCCCCCGGCCAATCTTGGAAAATTTAATTTCCAGGAGATCGGAAGGATCGGGAACCAGCAGGTCGGCGCGTGGCAATATGATCACGGCATAATCCACAGCCCGGGCTGGGGGGACGAGATTCTTCTCAACGTCGTTGTAAGGGGTTTTGAATGGACACACTTCGATGCCATCGGAGTTGATTCAAAGGGCAGGACCTACACGAACTCGTACTGCCACGATTCAAGTTATTTCGCTACACCGGAGCCCGGCACACTGAGCCTGCTCGGCCTTGGGCTGCTCGGCATAGCACCCCTGCTCAGGAAGAAAAGGAACAGCTGAGCCGTTCGATACAAATGCATTCGATAAAGCGGGCGCCGGAAACCGGTGTCCGCTTTTTTTGTGGCATTCCTTTTGCTGTTTATAAAGCTTGCCGTTACCAATGAAAAAGGCTATAAAATTCTCGGTAGAACTCCTTCCGTCTTACTTGTTTGCTTGTATGGAGGATACTCCTTGTCAGAGACCGCCGATCAGGCACAAAGAGAAAAATCCGCTGCCAGGCTGCTGCTTGCCGGTACAGGCGTCCTCCTGCTGGCAGCAGCCTATTTCCCTGTACTGACCAGTCTCTTTGACCAATGGATGAATGATCCCAATTACCAGCATGGCATCCTTATCCCTTTTGTGTCGGCCATCCTCCTCTGGAAACGCCGCGCACGGCTCAAAACCAGCACGGGCGGTGGAGGGGCTATTCCCGGCCTTATCATCATATTCATCTCGGTGGCGCTTCTTGTAGCGGGAACAGCCGCTTCCGAACTCTTTGCAGCCAGGATTTCTCTCCCCCTGCTGCTTCTGGGCATCACGTTTTTCCTGATGGGAACCAACTTTGCAAAAAATGCCGCCTTTCCCCTGCTCTTTCTGCTGATGATGATACCTTTGCCGTATATCATATATTACAAGATCACTTTTCCCATGCAGATCATGAGCGCGCGATTCAGCGCCGGCATGCTTGATATCATCAACGTCAGCGTTGTAAGGAAAGGAAATATCCTGCTGCTGCCTGGATACACCCTGGAAGTAATCGCTGCCTGCAGCGGGCTCCGTTCCCTCATGACGATGGTCACCCTCGCGCTGATCTTTGCCGCTTTTTCAGGATTTTCAAATATAAGAAAGATAATACTTGTGGCCTGCGCAATTCCTGTCGCAATAGTCGCCAATACTATCCGTTTGACAGTAACGGCTCTGGGAGCCTATACGATCGGGCCGCAATTCGCCGATGGGATACTGCATGAGATCTCCGGGCTCATAGTATTCATGGCCGGCCTGCTTCTCCTGATGCTTTGCGCGGGGATACTGAAATGGACAAGGTAAAAACATCCAGGTTGATAGTGCTGATCGTGATGCTTGGCCTGTTGACCGGTTACACATATATGCTTCGTTACAGGCATATCGAGGAACCGGACAACCCGGTTCTGGACCTGATTCCCGGAAAAGCACTTGCATATAATGCTATAGAAGAATATATCGAGCCGGAATCCCTTCGCCTTCTCGGAGCAGACGTCACGATAGCGAGATCGTACATTGGAGAATCGGGAAGAAATATTGAATTATTCCTCGGATATTTTGCCAGGCAGCAGGAAAATTCACAGATACATTCTCCCAAACATTGCTACCCCGGTTCCGGCTGGGATATAATAGATGAGGGGACCATCAACATCCGGTTTGGAAAAAACACCCGAAAGGTAAAACAACTTGTCATTTCAGATGGACAGGTGAGGAAACTCGTAGTTTACTGGTTCAGCATGAAGGGCAGGGTGATCCCCAACGAATTCGCCCTGAAATATCAGCAGATGCGCAGCGGCCTCCTTTCGAAACCGCAAGCTGCCGCGTTCATACGCTTTTCGATGGTTATTGCCGGGAATAGCGATGAGGACAGAATGATGATGACAGAATTCATCGAGGCTATAACCCCTGGCATCATGTCTGTATTGGATGGAGGCGCCACGGCTCCCTGATGAAACGAGACCAAATGCCTGATATGATCATAACAGAAACCCCGAATTCCAAAGAGAGGTTCAATCTCGCGCATGGGTTGAAAAGAGCTTTCAAGGCATTCTACATGTCAACCCACATGCTTCAGAACATCAAGGTGGCCATTCCCTCGGTTTTGTTCCTTGCATTGCAGCTCGGCGTGCTGGCTCTGTACCTGGCCAGTCTCGATGGCCCGATGACTTCATTCTGGGCGATTTTTATCAAGGGGATCTCGCCTGCCGACTTCGGCCATTTCCCCGGTCATATAATCTTTATGCAGCCTGTTCTCGAGCGTTTCGGTATACTTCTCGACATTATTGTAAATATCATCTTCCAGGGAGCAACGGTATTCCTTGTATCAGCGGCCTGGAGTGGAAACACCCTGTCCATCTTCGATGGGTTCAGAACATCCTTTAAGAACTACCTGAGATTACTGCTTGTCGCCCTGGCTGTTTCTACCGCCATATTCCTGTCTCTCAAACTTGCAAGGAACATATCGGGAAATCTGCAAGGCATACCGGGAATCGCTGTCTATACGTCAGGTATTCTTGCCGCCCTGCTTTTTCAGGCATTATTTCTTTTTTCGATACCTATCATTATTCTTCGTGGTTCGGGCTGTATGAAAGCGATCGCCGGAAGTTTTCGCGTCATGTGGGAATTCGCTTCCACTACGTTTCTGCTTGTACTTATCCCTTTCATCCTGACTTTGCCGACAACATTTATCAGCCTCAAAGCTGAATTGATCATTGCACAGCTTTCTCCCGATTTTATCGTATATAACAATGTCATCGCTTCCACCATGGAAATGGCCGCGACATACCTTATGATCTCTGGAGCAACGATAATCTATTTGCAGAAAATCGGTAAAAAACGGGGATGATGCTTGCAGCCAATAACGATGAAATAACCTGGATGGAGGAACATATGAGAGTCAGAAAAACAACCGGGATGTTTTTCCTGGTTACCCTTTTGTTTTTCATCGCCTGTACAGGGGGAGAAAAAAAGAAACTGTACAATGCCGAGAAAGCCCTTTTCGAAGCAAGAAGATTGAATGACGAACTAACGCTCGCTTCCATGGATCGCGAGTTTCTCGGCAGAACCCTGGAAAGCTACCGGTCGGTCGTAAACAACTATTCATCTTATTCAGGCAAGATCGATGGGATGGAAACAGTAATCGTATCCGCACAGATAGAACTGGCAGAGCTTGAATTCCGCGCGGAATTACTCAAAGACGCCATAAACGATTTCCGGAAAGCTTACACTCTCGCGTCGAATATTCCAAAGGCGAGAGCCAACGCCCTCTGGTCATCCGCGTATTTATCTGAACAGGCCGGCAACCACGTGGACGCAATTTCACTTTTCGAGCAATTTTCAGGTGAGTTTCTGAGTTTTCAGGAAGCCGGAAAAACAGCCATAATGAACAGAAGGTATCTTCTCGTACCGATCAGGCTTGCGACTCTGTATTCCAACTCATTATCCGGTGCGAAATCATCAAAATGGCTTGGTGAAGCAGAAAAGTTATATGAACATATCATCACCACCGCGAGTGATTCGTCACTGATCAGGGAAATGAGTTTTAACCTGATCACCGCCTGCCTCCAGGGACAGAAATGGACGAAGGCTTTCGACCTGATACAGAAAATGGAAGAGACCTATGACAACGCCGCCGACTTGCCACCCCTGTTATTCCTGAAAGGAAAGATCGAGTTGAACGGGTTCGCTCAGCCGGCCAGGGCGATAAAGACCTTCGAGTCAATCGATGAAAACTACCCGGGATCGCCGGAAGCTGTATCAGCTCTCCTGATGGTCGCGGGAATCCACCTCCAGGCGGAGAGACTATCGAAAGCAGGGGAAATATACAGCAGGATCATCGACGAACACGAAGATACCGATAACGGGGTCACAGAAGCAACATGGCAACTCGCCAATATTGCGGAATCGGAAGGAAAATGGATCGATGCCTCACTGTATTATAAATCTGTTTATACCAGGTTCCCGGGCACCATTCAGGGGATGGAATCACCACTCAGGATAGCGTCGCACTTCGTGGACCAGGGCGAAAAGAACGCGGCGGATGGCGCATTCAGCAAAGCGATGGAACATTATCAGAAACTTGCTTCCGCCCGGTATAACCCCGGCATACGTATCATGGCCGAGGAGTACTACGTTCGTGCTCTCACCCTGCAGGGGAAATGGGCCGAGGCTGCCTCATATCTTCTCTCCCTTCCCGCAAAATACCCGGATTATCACAAGTTCGGGCAGAGTTTCCTTATGGCAGCTTCCATTCACGAAAATGAACTGGGTGACACTGAAAAAGCTGTTCAGATCCTCCAAAACTGTATCGAAAGATACGCGGAAACCGAACTGGCCGATGAAGCCGAAAAACAGATCAAAAGAATTAAGGAGCTGAAGTGACCAACCTGCCTTCCATTCTCTCATTTACAGCTTCCGCATCCCTGCTGGCCCTTGTGATTTCCAGCCTTCTTCGTGGAAGATTCAACTACCAGAAACTGTTTTTCATACCTCTGGTCATTATTCTTGCCTCTATCGCGTTCGTGCAGGGGCTGCTTCTTCTTACACGCACTCTGTCCCAGGCCGAGACGTTTTTCAGGATAATACTCGCGCTGGCGATCTCATCACCCGCCTTCGGCCTGTCTTTTTTTCTCTTCTTCGCCAGGGACTTTGACAGGGCTTCCATCCTCAAACGCCTGCCCGGCATCATTATCCTTACAGGCCTTCTCGTCGCCGCCGGGTTGACGATACCATTACATCGTATCATCAGAAACATGACTTTCGACAACACCGGCCTGTTCTATTACTCTGATTTTACAGGGTATGGAAAAGGACTGGGTGTTTTCTTTCTTCTTACGAATGTCTTTCTCGTTTTTTACCTGGAAAACACTTACAGGACCGCGAATATCCAGGGAAAAGTCACTTTGAAATACCCCCTCCTGGGTATCCTCGCCGCGTCCTTTATAAATTTCATAGTAATGAGCCGGCTGCTTTCCATCTCATCGATCGATCGCAGGTTCATGGCTCTCGAAATGTGCGGAATGATCATCGTTTCGAGTACATTTCTTTTCGCGAATACGAAATATAATCTTTTCAAAGTAATGACCCCGCCGCAAAGGGGCACATCATCAATAATAACTATCGTCGTTGCCGGACTCTATTTCCTGTCGATAGCACTGATATCCTGGGTCTCTTCCATGGCGGGGATGTCATATGACAGGTTTCATCTGTATGTCCTGGGAATCTTTTTTATATTTCTTTTTTTTGCAGTCGGAATATCGGGAAGAGCCAGGAGAAGGCTACGGCAGTTTCTCAACGACAATTTTTATCTGGAACGTTATAATTACCGGAAGGAATGGCGCCATTACGCAAGACTGATGGCGTCGAGCGTCACGATAAACGATTTCCTCTCAAATACGATCGGATCGCTATGTGAAACCGTAATGGTACGAAAAGGGCTGATATGGGTCGATATCAAGAACGGCAAATCAGCAACATACGGCCTGACGGAAGAGAACTGGAACCTGGAATCCGCGAGGAAACTTCTCAACTTCTGCGACACCGATGAAGTCACAGTCTTCAACAGGAAATATCATCACGGAAAACATTCATCGGGAATTGATACTCCGGGGAAAATGTCTGCCGGGACCTTCGGTTGGGTCAATGCTATTGCCCGTCTCGGCCATAGCGGTGAATGCGGGGGATTCATAGCGCTTGGCGAAAAAGACACCGGGTCTCCATACAATGAGGAAGACCGCAGTTTCCTGGCAACCATCGCCGACCAGGCAACGATCACGCTGGAAAACCTTCTGATGGGGGAACGTTTCCTGGAATCAAGACAGATGGAATCATTCAACAAATTTGCTTCCTTCGTCATTCACGACCTCAAGAATACCGTAGGTATGCTGTCACTGACCGCCGAAAATGCCGGGGAAAATATGGCTGACAAGGAATTCCAGAAAGATACGATCATGACGATCAGGAGATCCGTAGAGAAGATGCGTAATCTGATAGATTCGCTGAACGCGCACAAATCTCCCGAATCGATAAACAGGTCTTACACCGATATAGTGTCACTTGTTACGGAAAAACTGGAATCCCTCACACCCATGGCGGATTCAAGGAAGGTAAGGATCGAATTTGATCCAGGGAACAGGATCTCAGCGGATGTTGACCCGGCCGCGATCAGGAGAATAGTCGAAAATCTTATGATCAACGCGCTCGAAGCAACACCGGAAAACGGTACTGTAACGGTGAATCTCACCCCACGGGGAAAAGGAGGCTTTTCTCTCGAAGTAGCAGACACCGGCCATGGATTCGATCCGGAATATATTGAAAACAACATGTTCAAACCGTTCAGCAGCACCAGGAAAAGCGGATTGGGTGTCGGGCTTGTCCTGTGCAAAACTATGGCCGAAGCTCATGGTGGTTCCATCTCGATAAATAATGTTGCTGGTAAAGGAGCATCTGTCTCGATTACAATTCCTCCAGCGGAATCCGGGCAGGACGGAAAGGATATCTCTTGGCATCAACGACAGTCCTGATAGTCGACGATGAGGAAGCCATTCTGAAGCAACTCGAATGGGCTTTTAAGAAAGAATACAGGATCATAAAGGCACAGACGGCTGAAGAAGCGATTACATCCGTCAAATCCAAATCGCCGGCCCTTATGATACTCGACCTTTCCCTGGCAGGCGACCCGGAAATCCTCGAAGGTTTCCAGGTACTCGAAACCGTCCTCCTGATAGACCCCCATATCAAAGTTATCGTGATAACCGGCCACGACGACAGGGAAAACGCATTGAAAGCACTGGCATCGGGAGCGGTCGATTTCTACTCCAAACCTGTTAATATCGACGAGCTCCGAGTAATCCTGAACCGCGCGTCTTATATCCATTCCCTCGAGGCAACGATCTCGAAACTCAGGGCAAAAACAGGCAGAGGCCATGAATTCGAGAATATTATTTCCATGTCTGACACGATGCTCGACATATTCAATACAATCAAAAAGATCGCGCCGACCGATGTCTCGGTTCTCGTGGCAGGCGAAAGCGGAACAGGGAAAGAACTTATATCTACAGCGATTCACAACAGGAGTTCACGGCGCAACAAGCCATTTATTCCAATCAACTGCGGCGCTATTCCGGAAAACCTGCTCGAAAGCGAACTGTTCGGGCACGAAAAGGGAAGTTTTACCGGCGCTGTATCGTCAAAACCGGGCAAATTCGAGATCGCCGATGGAGGCACTATCTTCCTCGATGAGATCGGTGAACTCCCGTTGGCGCTCCAGGTGAAGATCCTGCGATTTCTCCAGGATCATATCATCGAAAGGGTAGGCGGCCGCAGGCAGATACAGCTGGATCTGCGTATCATAGCCGCTACGAACAGAGACCTCGCGAAGATGATAGAAGAAAAAACTTTCAGGGAGGATCTCTATTACAGAATAAACACGATAAGCATCTCCCTTCCCCCTCTCCGTGAGCGTGGGCAGGATAGTCTCCTTCTCGCGATGCATTTTCTTCATTATTACAGTTCTGAATTCTCGAAAAATGTCCTGGCATTCAGCCCGTCGTCCCGTGACGCCATCTATTCCTATGCCTGGCCCGGAAATATACGCGAACTTGAAAACAGGATTAAAAGAGCGGTGATAATGTCGCAGGGAAAGATCATTCAACCTGCGGATCTGGACCTGTCTGCCATTGACAGCCCTTCGGCGGATAAAAACCGCGGCTTTGCCTCCCTGCCATCTTTTCGGGCTGGTGAAACTGTGACTCTCAAGGAAGCCCGCGGCGACCTGGAACAACGCATGGTAACAGATGCGCTTCTAAGGCTTTCAGGCAATGTCTCTGCTGCCGCCCAGGAACTCGAAGTAAGCCGTCCCACATTGCATGACCTGATGAAAAAACACAATATCACCCCGGAAAATTTCAGACCCCCCAAAAAGAAAAAGTGACGGGGAAACCCGCACAAAAACCAACCTTTCTGGATCATGGTATAGTTTTTGCGTAATACGCCACTTGACACCGATCGACAAAAAGTGGCTTGTGCTTCATCGATGGAAGGTGACAGATGACAACCGAAAGAAAATACGCTAAAAATAATATCGGCTTAAAAAACAACAAAACAAAACGCAAAAAGAAAAGATCCGGGGAAAAAAACAGGGCAAAAATCGTTATGACAAACGGCTGTTTTGCCGGCCTTGAAATCGCCCTGAAAAAAAACCGGACATCTTTTGGCAGTGACATAAATTGCGATGTTTGCCTTGACCACGCATTCGTTTCGCCTGAACACGCCTATATAACAAAAACGGGGGATTTGTATATCATCGAGGACCTCAACAGCCGCCACGGCACAAGTATCCAGGGAAAAGAGATCCATCGCATAAAACTGAAAAATGGAGACGTGATAGAAATAGGAAATTTCAAGATGAAGTTCTACTGCTGATCCCCCCCCATTGCATAATGAAAAACCGGAAGCCGACCCTTGTTTCTGCCCGGCAAACCCCGCCGGGCAATTTTTCTATACCGCAACCTCGATATTTTTGTTAGATTCCATATTCAACAATATCTCTGGCCACGCGCTTTCGCTGTCGGCCAACACTCATGCCAGGCCGATATGGACAGAGTGAAGTTTTTGCCGATTTCTTGAACCTTGGAAAGGAAGTTGTCAAATTGGAAAACACACCTGAATTGAAAAGCGGTGTTGGCTCTTTTCCGCGTTCCTTCTGGGTAGCCAATGTGATGGAGTTGTTCGAACGTGGAGCTTACTATGGGCTTAATGCTTTGCTGGCGATATACCTTTCCAACAAAGTTGCCGAAGGCGGGCTCGGATTTTCTGTAGACATGGTCGGGCTTCTTCAGAGCTTCGTTTACGCGGTTACATACATAATACCTATACTGGGAGGTGCTCTGGCCGACAGGTACGGGTACAGAAAAATGCTTCTCGTGGCATTCAGCCTTCTCGCCACCGGTTATTTCATCGCTGGCCAGGTTGACACCTATGGAATCATCTTTATATCCCTGCTCGTCATGGCCACCGGCTCCGGCCTCTTCAAGCCGATAATTTCGGGCACGATCGCCAGAACAACCAACGAAAAAAATTCCGGATTCGGATTCGGAATCTATTACTGGATGATCAACCTGGGCGCACTCGTCGCTCCACTGGTCGCCGGGTATATCAGAGACTCACTGTCCTGGAGCTGGGTCTTTACAATAAGCTCTATCTACTGCGCCCTGATGCTGCTTCCAGCTGCCTTCCTGTATAAAGATCCTCCGAAACCGGAAAGCCAGAAGAACTTCAAGGAAGTAATGTCAGGCGCCCTCACCGTCCTTTCTGATGCCCGTTTCATGCTTCTGATCTTTGTATATTCCTGTTTCTGGATCCTGTATTTCCAGAACTTTGGTTCCGTCCTGTGGTATTTGCGCGATTTCGTGAACCCTGAACCGATCACCAGGTTCTTCGCCAGGCTTGGGATGGATTACACCCTCAGGCCAGAACATGTCACTGTCGTCAATGCAGGTACGATAGTCCTGCTGCAGATCTTTGTGAACCTCATTGTCAGGAACATAAAGCCTCTACCGACCATGGTCGCGGGCATCCTCATCGGTTCCGCCGGGTTTGTCGTCCTCGCGATGTCACAACATGCCTGGATATTCATACTCGGGATCGCTGTATTCTCGATCGGCGAGATGACCTGTCATCCTAAATATTACAGCTATATCGGTATTGTCGCGCCTGTGGAAAAGAAAGCGACCTACATGGGATATGCCTTCCTGTATGGAGTAATCGGGTCACTCGTCGGCTCCAATGTCGGTGGCGAAATGTACAAAGCGATCCTTTCACCTTTGAAGGAAAAAGCTGTATCAGCGGGAATCTTCCCGTGGGAACTTACGGGTGTTGGAGGAACTCTCCGCAATTTCTGGTTGATCTTTGCTGCTCTTGGTATTCTGACGACATTCGGGCTTATCATCTATAACAGGTTGTTCGGAGAGAACACAGTCAAAACACGTGCCAGGGCACGGACGACAATGTTATTCATCTATGCCATACTCGTTTTACTTTCCGTCGGAATGATCTTTTTCGTCAACGCGACAAAGGGTGGTGTTCCCCCGAAGACATGGATCCAGTCGGCCATCATGGCCCTGATCGGTATCGGGGGGCTCTATACTTTGCTGAAGAACAAAGACGAAACAGCCGGCCAGGAGGGCTGATCGGATGTCTTCCGCCAGGCGAAAAAATCCAGGCATCATGCCGGCTCCCGGATCTGGCATGAAGCTCAGCCGTTCCATCGGGTTCTTTCTCGTGATCCTGATCACTGCTGCCTGTTCCGGAACAGGCAGCAGTGATGATATCACCATTCTTGCCGAGGAAATCCATGGGTTTTTCCTCGGTGAAAAAATGGAAGACCTGTTCGAACGTGTCCAGTACAAGGCAACATGGAAAGAGGTTAGTGATCAACGCGTCAAAAACAGGGGGGAATTGTACGAATTTTCCCGTCTTCCTGACGGTTCTCGCGAAATCGATCATGCGCGCCTCGCATTCCTTGATGGCCGGCTCATGGAAATCGTGATCTATTACAGGCAGAATAACGTAATCGGACTGATGGCCCTGAAAGACAAACTGGAAAAGAAGTATGGCGTAAAAAGCAGTTCACCAGACGGAACCAGGGAGATGGCATACAAGACCTACTGGCTCAAAGGGCCTGGCATGTCTATTACGATAAGGCGGATCACGAAAAGACCCGAAACAGAACTGTACGTCCAGTACATTCACAGCCAACTGCACAGAAACCCTGCCGAAAAACAGTAAGATTCCGGCTGCAGATGGATCTCAGGCCCTGGCTCGCGGACGCGTCATCCGGGGTCGCCCTTCTTCGATTTTCTGGAGAGATAATCATCGATAGCGGAATGAAGAGCCGTCGCGCCCAACAGGGAACAGTGCCGTTTTTCATCGGAAAGCCCGCCGACCTCGTCCTCGATCATCTTTGCGGTTATGGCCATGGCTTCCTCGATTGTCCTGCCCTTTGCCATTTCCGTCATAGCGCTTGAAGTCACAATGGCAGACGAACATCCTCTGCACTGAAACCTGATGTCAGCGATCGTATCGCCATCAACCCTGATAGAGACAAGAAGCCAGTCCCCGCACGACGGGTCCCCACCCATACCGGCACCATCAGGATCCTTGATGGTTCCCACATTCCTGGGATCCATGAAATGGTCAAAAAACCTGGAATCTACAAATTCCACACCCATACTTCCATTCCAACTGTCAATACCCCGCCGCGCAACCATCTTTTCTCGACTCCGAACCACCGATGAGGACATCGTTCTCATGGTCCCACCAGATGCCCTGGTAACCACCAAACCCGCCTGATTCCTTTACAATAACATGCCCCTTGTCGAGGAGAGCACGGATTACTGCCGGATCGAAGCCCGACTCGAAGGCCAGCTTTCCTCCATCAGTCATCACCTTCCCGGTTGGCTGAGATGACCCGTAATGCCTGATTCGTGGCGCGTCGCCCGCCTCCTGGATACCCATGCCGAAATCGATTATATTGCAGAGCACCTGCACATGCCCCTGCGGCTGCATTGAACCACCCATTACCCCAAATGCGAAGACCGGCTTTCCCTGCCTTGTAACCATGGCGGGAATAATGGTGTGAAACGGCCTTTTATGCGGCTGAAGCGAGTTCGGATGGCCAGGATCGAGGTTGAACAACGCTCCGCGATCCTGCAGACAAAACCCAAGCCCATCCGGTACCGGCCCCGAACCGAACCCGGCATAGTTGCTCTGTATCAAAGAAACAAAATTCCTGTCCTTGTCCGCAATAACTATATATGTAGTTTCTCCGCTGTCGAGGATCGGATCGCCTGAAGGAATCTTTCTGAGCACGCTGTCCATCCTGATAAGCTCCCGGCGCCTGGCCGCGTACTCTTTTGATATAAGTTTGTCGACAGGGATTTCTGCGAATTCCGGGTCGGCATAAAAACGTGCCCTGTCCTCAAAAGCCAGTTTCTTCGCCTCCACAAGAAGGTGAAGATATTCTGATGATCCGTACCCGATAGAGGAAATATCGTATCCTTCGAGGATGTTAAGGATTTGCAGCACGGCTATCCCCTGTCCATTCGGAGGCAGCTCCCACACATCATAACCACGATAACAGGCGCTGACAGGCTCAACCCAGGTGGATGTGTGTTCCTCCAGGTCCCTGAGTCTCAGATAGCCCCCCTTTTTGCGGCTGAATTCATCTATTGTTTTCGCGATCTCTCCACGGTAAAAGACATCCCTGCCTTTCTTCGCGATCAGGCGATAAGTATTCGCAAGGTCCTGATTCCTGAATATCTCCCCTTTCGCGGGCGCCCTGCCTCCCGGAAGGTAGGTAAACGCAAAGTTGGGTTCCTTTGCCAGCCTCATACCTCCGAGCTTCCAGTAGTGCGCAATGACCTCCGTTACGGGAAATCCTTCTTCGGCATACCTGATAGCGGGAGCAAGGATCTGTTCCATCGTAAGGTGACCAAACCTCCCGTGCAGTTCAAACCATCCGTCGACACACCCGGGTACTGTCTGTGGAAGCATCCCGGTATAGGGAATGGCCGAGTATCCCTGTTTTTTCACTTCTTCAATATCAAGCAGATATGGGCTGCGCCCGCTTGCGTTGAGTCCATATAACCTGCCGGTCTTCGCATCCCAGACTATTGCGAAAAGGTCTCCCCCAACGCCACTTGACACAGGTTCCATCAAGCCGAGGGCAGCGTTGACGGCTATAGCAGCATCCACCGCGCTTCCACCCTTTTTCAGAATCTCGACACCGATCTGTACAGCCAGCGGTTGAGCGGCACATACAATCCCGTGCCTGCATGTTACTTCGGATCTCGACGCGCCCATTCTTCCGCTCACCCTGTCATACGCGCGAGAGCCTTCCGGAGTCATCACGAACACAAGGAATAAAACAATTACAGGCACTAAAACCAGTGCTCGGAACAGCCCTGGAAAGATATTCATCGCAACCTCTCCCTCCATACGATACATTTTCCAATATCAATGTTTGGAAAGATCAATCTCCGGGCCCGGCTCCGATCCATCGATCGAGCCAGGCATGGAACTCCCCATACCAGAAAATCGAATTCTGTGCCTTCAATACCCAGTGATTTTCATCCGGGAAATATACCATTCGCGCGGGAACACCCTTCGCCTTCAATATGCCATAAGCTTCGAGGGCGTTTCCAACCGGCACCCTGTAATCTTTTTCCCCATGAATTATCAGGGTTGGCGTTACATAATCTTCCATGTTGTGCGCGGGGCTCCACCTGATCACATCCTCCAGGTTTTCCCATACTGTTCCTCCATAGGCTCTCGACCTGCCCGCAGTCACATCAGACCCGAACTGGGCGCACAGGTCGAAAACACCGGCATGATTGATAAGGCACGCGAACCTGTCTGTACTGGCACCGATCCAGCTTACCAGGTACCCACCGTAACTTCCGCCCGCGACAGCCATTCTGTTCTTGTCTACAAATCCCATCTCAAGGATAAAATCGACAGCATTCATCACATCGATGAGCGGCTTCCTGCCGTGCTCACCGGTTATGGCATCTGTGAATTCCTGGCCGAAACTTGAAGAACCATGAAAATTGACCATCGCCGTGACGTACCCCGGAGCGGCGAATACCTGCGTATTCCATCTCGGATGAAAATTATCGCCGAAAGTCCCATGAGGCCCACCATGCACGAGAACCAGGAGGGGCCATTTTTTTCCGGGGTCGAACCCCGGGGGGTAAAGGATAAACATCTGCACATCTTGCCCATCGGCTCCCTTGAACCAGACATCCTCGAAACGTCCCATTTCGAGCCGGCCAAGCAATTCATCATTGAAAGACGTCAACTTTCTGAATCCTTTTCCATCACACCTCACCGTACAGACCCTGTCCGGTTCACAATTGCTTTGATGCATAAAGATCAGGCTGCCATCAGGCAAAAGATCAACCGACCTGTTCGTGCCGCCACGATATATCTCTTTTACTCCACCTCCGTCGATCCCGACGGAAAACAGGGATACCATCGCCCGGTCCGCCGCATTGAAATATACCGTCCTGCCCTTTTTGCCGACTGTCCAGCCGGATGGCGATCGATCGAACCCCTCCGTCAACAGCTTTTTCCCATCCGTTTTCCTGTTGTAACGCACCAATCTTACACGGTCACCATAGAACCCCACGATCTTCTGCCTGCCGTAAAGAATGTATTTGCCATCAGGCGTGTAGTATGGAGAAAAATCATCGGCCGGATTATCTGCGGTCAGGTTCCGGACCTTTCCGGGGTTTTCCATATCCAGCAGATAAATATCGCTTTCAAGTGCATCATATGGAGACCCGTCCCGAAACGCCGTAAACGCGATCTCGGTTCCTTCCGGAGAAATATTATACTCTATGCCGGTCGACGACCCTGTCAGCCTGCCCCATCCGGGCATAAGGTCCGTGACCTCTTTTGTATCGAGATCTATAAGAAAAAGATGGCTCACATATCCATCGGTCAGCCAGTGATCCCAGTATCTGTAAAACCTGTCTTCTGTGACCTTCGCTGTAATCCTGCTGTTTTTCCGTCGTTCAATTTCGACCCTCATCGAATCGAGAGCCCCTTCATACCCGGGGATAACCTGTGATACAAAAACTATTCCGTTGCCGCCGGGAAGCCATTTCGGATCGTATACACCCAGTGGCATACTCGTCAGCTCGACCGCTTCACCCCCATCGAGAGAGATGATGTGCAGCTGCGCTTTTTCCCCTTCTCTCCTGGCCGTAAACGCCATCTTCCTGCCGCATGGACTCCAGGCAGGGGAATTCTCGGTCGATTCTCCGGTCGTAAAACGCCTGCACCTTGAACCATCGGAATCTACAAGCCAGATGTCTCCCTGCCCCTTGTTTTCATCGATATCATATTCAGTTACGATAACAGCCGCTATCTTGCCACACGGCGAGAGTTTTAATGAACCCAGCCTTTTTATATTCCACAGGTCGGTGGCAGAAACAGGTTTTTTGTCAGCCGCAAATATCGAAACCTGGAAAAAGAGTGTACAAACCATCGAAAACATCAAAAGTCTGCGTGAAAAAATCCGCATTGATCACACTCCTTCGTCAGAACCTGATAAAAAGGGGAGCGGGCCCTTCAAGCAGCGGCGCCACCCCCCCCACATAATCAAATCAGCCAGGGCCCCCCCCTATTCTATATCAAACCCCTCCATCATATACAGGTGTGAACGCGTCACCATGTTCCACGTCTCCGCCAGGTCATCCCTGATATACCTGTAAATGACATATTTCGCAGCCACAGTAAAATTACCATCGTCGAGCAATCCCTCTAACAGGCTTTTTTTCACAGGAAAATGTTTGATTGTCACCCCTTCATCCGCGGGAAGCCCGGCCAGTTCCATAGCAAGTTCTATAGCCCGGTCCAACCCGCCGAGTTCATCGACAAGGCCGTTATCTTTACCCTGCCGCCCTGACCATACCCTCCCGTGGGCGAGCTTCTCAGCTTCCTGGAAAGTCATTTTCCTGTAATCAGCGACACCCTGGAGCCATTCATTGAACCCCGCCCAGTGATTGGCGGTGAATATTTCCCACTCATCCTGTGAAAAATCTTTATAGGGAGAATAGATGAGCGCTCGCGGCCCCTTCGTAACAAAGTCGTGCGATATACCAAGCTTGTCGTTAAAACCGGAAATGTTCATCTTTCCGCTGATCGAACCTATTGAACCTGTGATCGTCATCGGGTTGGCCACAATCTTCGTCGCCCTGTAAGCGATCATGTACCCTCCCGATGCGGCGACATCGACCATCGATACTATTACCGGTTTGATCCCGGCGGTTACTTCCACCTGGTGACCGATCAGATCACTGGCAAGGCTTTCTCCGCCCCCACTATCGATACGAAATACGATAGCGGCGACATCATCATCCTTCTGTGCTTTTTTCAACTCTGCAACGATCGATTCATGCCCCATCATGATTCCCAGCATTGGATCGATCCTGTTTTTCCGTCCGCCGATCATCCCCTGGGCATGGATCACCGCTATCTTTTTATCCCCTTTAAGCCCGAGCTTTTCCGGCTTCACATCGGCATACTGGCTCTGGGATACTGTGCGAAGTGTTTTATCGCCATCGGGTTTGAGCATGCTCTCGATCTCATCCCAGTATTTCAGGCCGTCTATCAAACCGATCTCCATCGCATCCCGGGGCAAGAAAAGCGCGTGGTCCATGGCATTGATCAGCTGTTCCTCCGAGATGCCGCGATCAGCCTCGATCGCTTCGCAGAACATGGTCCAGAACTCATCAAGGATCCATTCCTTGTTTTCTCTCGCGGCAGGGGACATCTTTTTGCTGACAAACATTTCGGCGGCGCTTTTGTAATCCTTGATCTTATGAAGATTATGCTTGATGCCAAGCTTCTCCAGTGTTCCGAGGAAGTGTTCTGTCGTTACAGAATACCCGATGAATGACATATAGCCGGTCGACGGCATGAAGATCGAATCGCACGCGCTTGCCAGATAGTAAATTCCCCTGTCCATCGAATCCGAGAATCCGTATACTTTTTTGCCGGCTTCCTGTACCTTCCCGATAGCCCCTCTTATCTCTTCAATCATCGCCCTGCCGGCGCCGTTATTGGCCGACATTTTGATAATCACACCTTCCATACGGTCATCTACGCAGACTTTTTCCAGGTTACAGAGAATACGCTGCAGCGACTCGCCTTTCCCTCCAACGATCTCCGCTATCAGATTGACCGGGGGGGAGTATTCCGATATCTCGCCATGTATATCGATTACGAGCCAGGAATGGTTTTCTATCTTGTCAGCTTTACCGGATTTGGAAACTACTGAAACCACCGAAACCATGATAACGACTGCAATCAGCAATACCATACATATCGCCAGAAAAGCTGCCAGGAAAGACTTGAAAAACGATTTCACGAACACACCTCCAGATAATAATGAAAACCCGGGACAGATTGCACTTTTCCGGAACGCGCACTTATCACCATCTGCAATCAATACGCATCCCCGGAATCAAATTTTCCTGTCGCCCAGATCATATATGACCTGTACTTTAAGAAATACAAGGCTATCATGCCAACAGAAATAACTCAACATTTTACATGTATGTTGGTTATAATCCCGCATGGTCAGACACAGGGGTCCGCAATGAGGGGCACTCGAATGATAAAGATAGATGAAAAACTGGAAATACCGGATACCGAGATCAGGCTTACCTTCTCTTCAAGCAGCAAACCCGGGGGGCAGAACGTCAACAGGGTCAACACCAGGGTGACTCTTCAATTCGATGTCGGCGCTTCATCCGCCCTGGACGATAACCAGAAGCGCCTGATCATGGAAAAACTTCCAGGCAGGATAAACAAACAGGGCATACTGAGAGTCCATTCCCAAAAATTCAGGACTCAAAACGCAAACCGCAGTGCCGCTATCGAGAGGTTTGCCGAGCTCATCCTGCAGGCCTTGCACGTCGACCCGCCGCGCAAAAAACTCCGCACTCCGGGATTCGTGAAGCAGCGCAGGCTGACTGAAAAGAAACGGCGCGGCATGCTGAAGCGGAATCGTTCCAGGCCTCTACCGAATGACCAGAACTGATTTCCATGGACCAGAGGTAGACTCTGTCATGATTCGAGACTCCGGCCGAGGCCTCGTCTCCCGGTCTATCCGAGTTCATCACCCTTTATGCCGATCATCTGCTTGCCGACCGGTATATCTTTGCCTGATGCCCTCACAGCACTCTCGACCAGTTTGACCATTCCGGAACAGCACGGTACTTCCATATAGACAACAGTGATAGATCGAATATCGTTTACGGAAAAAATCGCCGTGAGTTTCTCAAGATAGTATCCCGCGTCATCGAGTTTGGGGCAACCGACCAGGCATACCTTACCGGCAAGGAAACGATTATGGAAATCAGCATAGGCAAAAGGTACACAATCCGCTGCTATCAACAGATCGGCACCGCTCAGAAAAGCCGCGTGAGGCGGCACGAGTTTGATCTGAACAGGCCATTGTCCCAATCTCGATGGCACAGGGCCAGGTGCCATGGCTTCTTCCCCGCCGGGCGCGGCTGCGATTTCGACCACGCTCGACCCGGGACATCCTCCTCCGTGTCCAGCACTGTGAACCGGCTTACCCGCAGCCGGACAGAGGGAAGCCATGATATCCTCTGGAATATCATAATCGTTATCCTTCAGAAATTCCATGCCCTGCACAAGAAGATCGATCTCTCCATGATCAAGCAGATGCTGGAGATGAGCTTTGATCACGTTCTCGCCCTGCTTGACTATGTTTTCCATAACTCGTTTTTCGTCATATTCTTCCGCTTCCCTCATCTCGGTCGTGATGGCTCCTTCAGGACAATGGCCAATGCAGGCTCCAAGCCCGTCACAGAACAGATCACTTATCAACCTCGCTTTTCCATCGATGATCTGCAGAGCGCCTTCAGGACAATTTGGAAGGCAAAGCCCGCAACCGTTGCATTTTTCTTCATCGATAGTGATAATCTGTCTTTTCATTTATCCAGCCCCTTGCTTTGTGTCCCGGTAACTTTGTATCCAAGAACCTCCACGGACCCGGCAAGCTGTATTTCGTCCAATTCCCTGCCCCGTATCCTGGCCTCACCCTTTTTCAGATCGACTTCCACTGTTTCTACACCAGGGGTCTCTCTCAAAGAACGTTCTACGCTTTTAACACAATGTTCACATGTCATCCCCTTGATGCTGACAGTAACAACGCTCTCTCCTGATTCAGGCATTATCATCTTCTCGCTCTCCCCCTTCTTTCGGGAAATAAAAGAAGCCGCAATAATACCCGCAAGGATCACGGCGCTGACGGATTTGATCCAGACGGGTATCATGAAAGGCATCACGCCAGCAGGCGAAACAGCCGGAGAATGATATATCAGATCGAGCAGCAAGCCGGCAACAACGGCAGAAACCGCCACTGTGGCCAGATATATACCCATAGTCATTTTTCCCATCACTCTGCTGACCGTCATAATTGTTGCGGCGTTTGTCGCCGGCCCCGTCATAAGGAATACAAGTGCTGCGCCGGGAGAAACTCCTTTGGCAATAAGAGCCGCTGCAATAGGAACTGACGCGGTAGCACAGACATACACCGGAATGCCGAGTGCCATCATGACCAGCATGGCAATTATCCCCCCACCCAGAATACCTACAAGGAAATCATCCGGTATTACAGCGCCAATAACCGCCGCGACCAGTATGCCGAATATCAGCGCCTTGCCGATATCCGCGGGCAGCGTGCGAAATCCATACCTGAAAACTTCCGTGATCTTCTTGCCAACATTATCGGTGGTACAACAATAATCCCCGCAACCCGCCGGGCCAGAACGGCCGCCGTCATCATCATCAAACAGGTTGACGGCCATCCCGCCCACAATCCCGCTCGCGAAAGCGACAAGAGGCCTGAAAATCGCGTAAACAGGCCCCAAAAGGCTTAAAGTAATAAAGATGCTGTCAACTCCTGTCTGCGGCGTAGATATGAGAAAAGATGTCGTAGCACCCTTGCCCGCACCATGCCTTCTCAACGATGCTGCAACAGGGATCACTCCACATGAGCAGAGAGGCAATGGAACACCAAAAAGAGATGCTTTGACGACCTGCAGCAGGCCCTTTCCTCCAAGGTGGTTTTCAACCGTCTCCGGATTGATAAACACCGAAAGTATTCCGGCCATGAAAAACCCGAAAATCAGGTACGGAGACATTTCCTGCGTCGTCTGAATCAGTTCGAGAAAAAATTTCAGAATAAATTCCTTCAATTTGTTCTCCCTTGATAACCGGATTTCCGGCCATAGGGCGCCGGTTTTCCTGTTCCATCGATCCATATTCCGAGTTTCATCAACAATTTCTCCCTGTCATCGTCACGCCTTATCCCAAGCCTTGTGAGAGCAAAATCGTATTTTACAGGATCATCAAGTGCGTATTCCCTCAATCCATCCGTGATCTCTCTCGCTGTTTTCAGGTCACCCTGTTTTCTGTCAGTCATCCCCAGCAAGATTCCGAGTCTATGCATATGCACGTCCAGGGGTATCAATAATTTTGAGGCAGGCACAGCCTTCCACCCGCCAGGATCGACCCCATCGACACGCACCATCCATCTCAGGAAAAGATTCAACCTCTTGCAGGCACTCCCCCGTGCCGGAGAAGGCAACAGGCGGTTGACCTTTTCATCTCCCACAATCTCGCTGACAAATGATATCAGGGCTGGAACAACATCCTCATCCTGATGAGAAAACCCCCGCATAAAAGATTTTTCAAGAGATCCATGTTCTCTGATGACTCTCCCGGTACCGGCAAGCAGGTCAATCAGGTCATTTTCATCAGCCCACCTGTGTCTGAATCCTCCCATGTCGCTTTTCAGCGAGTCCCCGCTTGATCCCATGACATAATCTGCGGGTGAATCTCCCATCTGCCCAAGCACTTTCCCTATACTCTTTATTATCTGACGAACGCTCCCGAAAGCCAGCGATGAGGCTATGAGCCCCACTACCTCCCGGTCACGCACATTCTGATATCCGAACAGGAACAGGAGTGGATCGGGATCCACATGATCCCTGCTGTCATACCTCGCGTACAACTCATTCAGGGCCTTTGACATGCTCTTTTTCGCAACCATGTGTTTTCCCTTCCCCATTTGCACCGGATTCGCTATTCTTCCGCCCCCTGGCATTCAGGGCAGAGCCCGATCAACTCAACTCTTGTGGTGATCAACCTGTATCCCGTATCCTCCAGATGTTTCTGTTCGCATATATCACACACTGGAAGCCCCCTGATATCACGGATCTTCCCACATTTCTCGCACCTGATATGGTGATGATCTGTCAGGTCTCCATCAAAACGCATTTGCGACCCACTCTGCTCGAGCTTCCGGATCTCTCCACACCTTGAAAGAAGTTCAAGGTTTCTGTAGACGGTCCCAAGGCTTATCCTGGGAAGCCTTCGCCTGACACTCTCGTAGAGTTCGTCCGCTGTAGGATGCGTCTTGTTTCTCCTCAATTCTTCAAGGATCACTTTTCGCTGCCTGGTTATTCTGATCTCTGACAAGATACTCAACTTTCTGCTAATAGTAACCATTACTAATTAAGCAGTACTTCCCTCTCCTGTCAAATGAATTATTACTTTTTCCCGGATTATTCCTGATTGCTACACCGGGTCCACCCTGATATATATTTCCTGATTTCTATTGACACTGATTATACTCATACTATATATTGTGGTCTGTTATCGGTGCATGTGCTATATATTGACATGCTGAGAGAGGGAACCCGGTGAAAATCCGGGACTGTCCCGCAGCGGTGAGCAGGAACGAAAACCATTAAAAAAGCACTGGCTGGATATAGCTGGGAAGCTGTGGTGAGTAGGACGGGCGTTCCTTCCGGGAACCGGACAGCCTGCAAGTCCGAAGACCTGCCGGTAATCTGCGCTGGGAAGCGCGGGAAGGACCAGGCGTACCTTCGAGGAAAAGGCGAGGCTGGCCAGGCAGAATAAGCTATATATCTTAACGGAAGACTCACTCCTTCCACTGCCACCAGGCGCATCGAATTTTCTCATACTGAAGGCATATGTCTACATCGCCCGCAAGGCGCACGGTACTCAAGCGAAACTACAGGGAAACACGGACAACAATAAGTCCGGCATCAAGTATTGCCATAAGGCCGAAGGGAAAAGGGATGAAAACATATCAAGCAGGGGAAAAGAAAATTTCAAGCGGGAACCGGAACACCTTCTTCACCAGTATACAAAAAAGAGACGGCCGTGTTGTCCCCTTTGATATGGAAAAGATCACGAAAGCGATCCGAAAAGCAGGACAAGCGACCGGTGAATTTACGGCTGACACTGCACAGAACCTCTCTATCCGCGTCCTGAGCCTTGCCCAGGTAATACAGCCTGAAAGCGAGCTGACCGTTGAGCGGGTACAGGATCTGGTCGAAGAGATACTTCTTGCATCCCCATTCAAGAAAACGGCAAAGGCCTATATCCTGTACCGGGACCAGCACTCCAGGATAAGGGAGATGGTTAAGAAAGCGGACCTGGATCTTATCGATAATTATCTCGACAAACTGGACTGGAAAGTCCGGGAAAACAGCAACATGGCCTATTCACTCCAGGGCCTGAACAACTACATCTCGAGTGAAATCAGCAAGACATACTGGCTGAACAAAATCTATACTGCCGAAGTACGAGAAGCACATTCGTCCGGAGCCCTGCATATCCACGACCTTGGACTTCTTTCCGTATATTGTGTCGGTTGGGACCTTCAGGATCTCCTGCGTAGCGGGTTTCAGGGAGCCGCCGGCAAGGCCGAGAGTCTTCCGGCAAAACACTTTCGAACAGCGCTTGGACAAATCGTAAATTTCTTCTATACCCTTCAGGGCGAAGCTGCCGGCGCCCAGGCTTTCTCGAATTTTGACACTCTCCTCGCCCCTTTCATCAGGTATGACAAATTGAGTTACAGAGAGGTCAAACAGGCGCTTCAGGAATTTGTCTTCAATCTGAATGTCGCTACAAGGGTCGGGTTCCAGACTCCATTTACGAACCTGACCTTCGACCTTCAACCACCCTCCACTCTGTCCCACGAAGCCGTGATCATTGGCGGAGAATTGAAGAAAGAAACCTATGGCCAATTCCAGGAAGAAATCTTCATGTTCAACAAGGCTTTCCTGGAAATACTGGCAGCTGGCGACGCAAAAGGCAGGGTTTTTACTTTTCCCATTCCTACTTACAACATCACTCCTGATTTTGACTGGGACAATCCGGAATTGGAAAAGCTCTGGGAAATAACAGCGAAATACGGGATTCCGTACTTTGCCAATTTCATCAATTCCGACATCTCCCCCGATGATGCCAGATCGATGTGCTGCAGGCTGAGACTTGATCTTCGGTCGCTGGAAAAACGCGGCGGCGGCCTTTTCGGGGCTAACCCACTGACCGGCTCCATCGGCGTTGTCACAATCAATATGCCGCGTATAGGCTATCTTTCGGATTGTGAACCCGAATTCATGCAACGCCTCGGTCACCTTATGGAAATAGCCAGGACCAGCCTCGAGACAAAAAGAAAGGTACTCGAAGGGTTCACAGAGAGG